>JAITLF010000347.1 GCA_031278025.1 Treponema sp. | reverse complement strand
AAATAGAGAAGGGGGAGGGGGTAGGGGTGCTAGAAACGAATGGGGGGGGGGGGTAACTTATTGCCCGTTTTCCGCAACGGGGGGGCCGGCATCTTCAACCTATCAATCATCATTCGCTCCTCTGGTACTACTATACTCCAAACCCTCGAAAAAACAATACCCGGCAGGAAAAAGCCCCGCCTTTGGGGGTTGGGGGGCCGGACTGTGTGAAAACCAGGAGGTGATCTGCAAAGTATGATGGAAGTATCCGGGTACTAAGCCAAATGAAGCTGATTCATTGCAATATAATGAAATACGTCCACGGGCCCGTGCTGGTTTTTCCCTCATCATATTTTGTGGCGTTTGCCCGGGTAACGGACGAAGAGAAAGCAATGAAATCACCGCCGGAAGCCTCTCAAACCTGAGGGGCTGCGGTACTTTCCCGTATTATCAGCGAAGGCGGGACGAGTTCCGGGGTAAAGGCGGGACTGCCGCGCCTGAGTTTTTTGATGAGGTTGACCGCCTTGCGGGCTATCCGGTCATAGTGGATGGAGACGGTGGTGAGGGGTATGGGGAATTCAAAACTTGGGAGGTTGTTCCCATAGCCTATCAAAGAAAGCTGCCGTGGTATGGCGGTTCCCCGTTCGTAGGCCCGGCGCAGGATGCCCAAGGCGATGACGTCGGAACCGGCGATGACGCCGGTGCAGCCCTGTTCGACCAGGGCCGTAAGCCCATCGCGGCCCGATGCGGCGGCATTGATGCCGAAGATCGTTGGAAAGTCCCCGGGATCCCGGTGGAATTTCTCCAGGGCGTCCTCAACGCCCAGGGACAGATCCGATGCGGTGTAGCTTTCTCGTGGTCCGGCGATAAGGCCGATGCGGGTATGCCCCAGTTCCAGAAGATGGGATGCGGCAAGGCATCCGCCCTGGCGATGATCGGGGATAATCGAATTGGAAAAAAGATGGGCCCCCACGCCGGCCAGGGCGCTTATCGGGGTTTCCGTCTTGATTGCCAGATCCAGATATGCCTGGTAAACCGCTTCATCAACATTGGATGAATCAAAAATAATGCCGTCCGCGCCCCGGCGCAGCATCTCCTGTATCGCTTCCAGGCAGGAATCCCCGTCCCCTTCGGGAAGGGATATGCTCAGACTGTAACCGGCATTACGGCAGGCCCCTTCCACGGAAGAAATCAGGCCGGCAAGGTTGTAAAAGCCCCCTTTAGGGACCACCAGGGCAATGGCGTTTGTTTTTTTGGTGGAAAGGCTTATGGCCGCATGGTTTGGCGTATAGTTCAGTTCCCGGGCGGCGGTTTCTATGATCTGCCGCGTCCGTTCCGGAATGCGGCTTTCTTTTTTATTCAGCACCAGAGAAATAGTGGTTATCGAAAGTCCGGTCTTTTTCGCTATATCCTTTATGGTAACTCCCATCTATAACCCCATGTTGAGAAAACGTTTTATCAGTATAAATCATTGTTATAAACTTGGCAAGAATTTTTACGCGGACGCTGCAAAAAGAGCATAATTTACCTCATTTTTTGATTGACAGGAACTTTTATATGCTCCTATACTATACGGGTGATGAAACGTTTTACCTTTTTAAGGGAGAGCAAATACTGCCTGTATTATTATGAAGATTGACGTTTTCAAAACCACACTAAGCCCCTTTAACCGGGACGTTACCTTCCGGGTCATGACTCCTGACGGCTATGAGGAAGGAGACCGGCTCTACCCGGTACTCTATATGAACGACGGCCAGGACATTTTCCGGGATGCGGACAGCGTTTCTGGCCACAGCCTCCGCTACGCGGATTACTACGCCGATTATTCACAATTTCTACCCCAGGTTATCATCGTGGGAATCGACTGCCCTTCGACCAACCGGGAACGGAGCATACAGTACACTCCCTATACCAAACAGTTTGTCATCCCCGAATGGAGTTCTTATGAAAGCGAAGTTATCGGAACCGGCAAGGAATACCTTGAATGGATAGTACGGGAATTAAAACCCTGGATTGACGAAAATTACCGGACCAGAAAACAGGGCGCGTATACGGCCCTTGGGGGGGTCAGCAGCGGAACTATTGTTTCTACCTACGGCGTCATCATGCATCCTGAAGTCTTTTCCCGGTTGCTGTGCATCAGCGGCTCCTTCTATAACTGGATGGACTGTCTTGATAAAACCCTGGAACAGGCGGCTATGGATCACGTCAAATACATTTATTTGGATGTAAGTACCAATGAACAGGGACGGCTTACCACCAGAGAGCAGTTTCTTGAAGGGACCAAAATGATGTACCAGCGGTTTACCGACTGCGGCTTTGACGAAACCCAGTTGAAATACCAGGTGTTTAAGGGCCTGACCCACACCCAGGGAGGCTGGCGGCTGCGCTTTCCCGATGCGGTACGGTGGATTTTTCGCGATCTATAAACCGGCGGCGCTCCTGTTCGCCGGGAACTACTACAGGTGAATTTATTCTTCGTTGAAGAATAACGCATACATAGTCTGCATTTTTTATTCTTAAGTCATGATGTAAGGAGAAGTATCATGAAAAAATTGATGATTGCCGCCGCGGCGGCAATGATTTTGTCTGCCGCGCTGCTGGCCCTGTCCTGCGGATCGGGGAAAGGGTCCGCGGACAGCGCGGCGCGGGACGCCGCGGCCCCGGCGGAGTGGAAGTGGACCCGGAAGGTTACGCTGGTATGTCCCTGGGGCGTCGGAGGCGGCGCCGACGGAACGCTCAGGCCCTTGCAGCCCCTGCTCCAGGATATCCTGGGCGTCCCGGTGGAGATAGTCAACGTAGAAGGCGCGGGCGGCGCGAACGGGATAAACTTTGCCCAAAAGCAGCCCGCGGACGGCTACACCTATGTGCTGACTACCCAGTCTATCATTCTGCTGGACCTCCAGAAGATTCTGCCCTTTGATTATCAGAAGGAATTACAGCCGGTAGCCAAGCTGGTACATTCAACTAATCTGTTGATCTCATCGAAAAAGGCCATGCAGGGCAAATACGCTGGCTTCCAGGAACTTATCGAGTATGCCAAGGCCCATCCCCAGGAACTTTCCTGCGGTATGCTTACCGCCACCGGTCAGGACTCGGTTTCCATGAAGCAGACCCTTGCGGCGGCCCTGGGCGTTTCCATTCCCGAAGTGGATACGTACATCAAAACCGTAAGCTATGGCGGGGGCGCCGAAATGAGCGCCGCCCTGGTGGGCGGGCATATTGCCCTGGGCGTTGCCGGCGGTGAGGAGATACAGGGCCTGGTGGAATCCGGCGACATTGTGCCCCTTATCGCCATGTCCGAAAACCGGGTGTCGGCGGTTCCTGATGTCCCCTGCACCAAAGAACTGGGAATTGATTCCTATATCGGTTCCTGGCGGGCCATCTACGCCCGGACCGGCACGCCCCAGGCGGCGGTGGATTCTTTGGCGGCGGCTCTGAAACAAGCATGGGATACGCCTGAGTATCAGGATTTTATGAAGAATTCCGGCTATCTGGACCGGCCCGGATATGCCTCCCGTGAGGAAACCCAGGCGCTGGCGCAAAACGAGTACACGATTTTTACCGCGTACTTAAAGGACATCGGTATTCTCCGGTAACCGGACGGGCCGGACGTCCGTATGACCCGTCCGGCCCTCCGGCCTATTTTGATTGGGGGTTTGGATATGGCATTAGAATTAATTGTTAATGTACTTTTGCTGGTTTTTTCGGCGGTTTGTTTCTGGTATGTGGGAGCTACCATGCCGGTTTCCCCGCAAAACGAATTGGGCGCGGAGCAATGGCCCCAGGCGCTTTTGGTCCTGCTGATGATAGCCATCGCGTATAACATCGTTAAGTTCTTCAAGGCCCACAAAAAAGAAGAAATCGCCGCGGCTTTCGGGGACTTTTTCCCCGGCCTTTCGCGCTTCCTGAAAAGCAGGCTCTTCAAGGGCATGGTTATCGTGGTGGTTATGGCCCTGCTCTACGAGCCGTTGGGGTTCGTGATGACCAGCGCCCTGTTCCTGGTCAGTTACAGCATCCTGCTGGGAGAACGGCGGCCCCTGATGCTGGCCCTTTCTTCCGTCGGCATCATGCTGCTGCTCTACATCGGCTTTTCGGTGTTTTTAGGCGTCCTGCTGCCCCGGGGCTATATCCCCTTCCTGCGGAACTTCGCCCTGTTCTTGGAATCCCTTTTCCAGTGAAGGCGGTTCCGCCCCCGCGCGGCGGCGGCCGTAAGGCGGCTGGTCCGTTTCCGCCTGCCTCTGATCTGAAACCGAGTATTGCTGATCAGAAATACGGCATTCTTATATAAGAATGGAGCATTCTTATATAAGACTGGAGCATTCTTATATAAGAATGGAGCATTCTTGTATAAGACTGGAGCATTCTTATATAGGACTGGAGCATTCTTATATAAGAATGGGGCATTCTTATATAGGAATGGAGCGTTTTTATGCCGGGATACCGGGGAGAAGGAACACGGCGCGGGTTTTAGAACAGCCCGGGCGGATGATAAACGGCAGTTAATACCGGCGTTAGTACGGTAGTTAGTATAGGAGGAAGTCGTGTTTGATTTATTGATCAATGGGTTGGCGGTAGTATTCGCCCCAAAAATGTTTTTGCTCATTGTTTTCGCGGTTTTTTTAGGAACCCTCTTCGGCGCGCTGCCGGGGGTAAGCGCCACCATGGCGGTGGCCCTGGGCGTCCCCTTTACCTACCGGATGGACGGGGTCAGCGCCATTGCCTTCTTAGTGGCCATATACTGCGCCTCTATCACCGGGGGCGGCATGACGGCGATTCTGTTCAAGATACCCGGGGTGCCTTCCAGCGCCCCCACCACCTACGACGGCTACCCCATGGCCCAGCGCGGCGAGGCGGGCAAGGCCCTGGGTATGCAGCTCATCTGTTCCGCCGCGGGCGGGATGATCGCCGCCCTGGGTATGCTGCTCCTAAGCCCCCAGCTTACACGGGCGGCCCTGAGCTTTGGCCCTTCGGAACTGTTCGCCATCAGCCTTATGGGGCTTTCCATCCTTTCCAGCCTTGATACGGACAATATCTGCCGGACCATCATTTCCGGCCTTATCGGACTGGTTCTGGCCTGCATCGGCCTGGATCCGCTTTTAGGGGTCCCCCGGCTTACCTTCGGCACCCGTTTCCTTACTTCCGGCATAGAAATGATCCCGGTGATGATAGGGTTCTTCGCGGTAACCGAGGTGCTGAAACAGACCCAGAAACGGGACAAGCTGGACGCGGTGGGGGGAACCGCCAAATTCAAGACCGCCATGCCCTCGCTTAAAGAGATGTTCATGGTGAAGTGGACCGTACTGCGGTGTTCCATCGTGGGGACCGTGGTGGGCATACTCCCCGGCGCGGGGGCCACCATCGCGGCCTTCCTCTGCTATTCTATGGAACAGAAGATATCGAAGCGCCCTGAAAAGTTCGGCACGGGCATTCTTGAAGGCATCGCGGCTCCGGAGGCGGGGAACAACGCCGCTACCGGCGGCTCAATGGTGCCGCTGCTGTCCCTGGGTATTCCCGGCGGCAACGCCGCGGCGATCATGATGAGCGCCCTGGTGCTCAAAGGCGTAACTATGGGGCCGCTGCTCCTGGTCAATCAGCCCCATTATCTGGGAGCCACCTTCGCTTCCATGCTGGTGTCAAATATCGTGATGATCTTTGCCGCCGTGTGCATTGCGAAGATATTTGTGCAGGTCCTCAAGGTTCCCTATAGTATTCTGGGCCCTATGATCATCATGATGGCCACCATCGGCGCCTTTGCCACCAAAAACACCTCGGTAGACGTTATCCTTATGGCGATCGCGGGACTGATAGGCTTTGTGTTCGTTACCTGCAAGCTCAACAGTTCCGCCATGATTCTCGGCCTGGTGCTGGGGGTTATCTGCGAATCCAACCTGCGCAGGGCCTACATCATCGTTACGGGGGATACCCTCTTCCAGGCCACGGTCAACCTGCTTATGCGTCCGGTTACGGGGGTCGTCATGCTGGTGTGTCTGGTGGTTCTCGTAAGCCCGGCAGTGAAACCCCTGCTGGGGAAAAAGAAAGCATGATGGGTTTTTTTCAAAATCCGGCTGGGTTAAAAAAAGCGTTTCGGAGGAATTATACGATGGAGATACGGCAGTCCAGTGTGGCGGGAACCATGGAATCCAGTGATGTGATGATAACCGTGGAGCCCGGCGATAAGGGCATAGAGTTAGAGATTGAAAGTATCGTAGAGAAGCAGTTCGGACGGGAGATACGGCGGACCATCATGGGAACCCTGCAATCCCTGAATGTGCGCAACGCGAAGATCCGCGCCGTGGATAAGGGGGCGCTGGACTGTACCATCCGCGCCCGGATAAAGACCGCGGTGTACCGGGCTGCCGGAAAACCCGCCCGCGGCTGGAGGGCATGATGAGACAACTCAGAAGAACCATGCTGTATGTTCCGGGAAACAACGCGGGGATGATAAAGGACGCGGGGATCTACAAGGCGGACAGCCTGATGTTCGATCTTGAGGATTCCGTGTCGGTGAATGAAAAAGACAGCGCCCGGTTTCTGGTGTTCCAGGCCCTGGCCAGCCTTTCGTATCCCGGCAAGGAACTGGTGGTGAGGATCAACGATCCCCATACGGAGACCGGCAGGGAAGACCTGGAGGCTATTGTGCCGCTCGGCAAGGTGGTGATACGGCTTCCCAAGACCGAAACCCCCCAGGACATACGGGACTGCGAGGCCATGATAGCGGCGATTGAAAAAAAGGCAGGGCTTCCCGCCTCTTCAACCAGGATAATGGCGGCGGTGGAAAGCGCCGCGGGGGTTCTTAACGCCAAAGAAATAGCCCTGGCTAGCAAACGGCTTACCGCCGTTGCTATAGGCGCCGAAGACTATGTAACGGACCTGAAAACCAGGCGTTCCCCCGACGGGATAGAGCTGCTCTTTGGGCGGAGCATGGTGCTGCTCGCGGCCCGGAACGCGGGCATAGACGCCATAGATTCGGTCTTTTCCGACGTGAATAACGAGGAAGGGCTGCGGAAAGAAACGATGCTCATCAAACAGCTCGGATTTGACGGCAAGAGCATCATCAACCCCCGGCAGATAAAAATAGTACACGAAGTGTTCACCCCCACGGAACAGGAAATACGCAGCGCCCTGGCGGTGCTGGAGGCGATCCGGGAAGCGGAACAAAGAGGTTCCGGCGTTATTTCCCTGAACGGCAAGATGGTGGATAAACCCGTCGTTACCCGTGCGGAATACGTGCTGGACCTGGCCCGTGCAGCGGGCATAGCGTTAGAAGAAGAGGGGCGGTAACATGAAAGATGAACTGAAATATATCACCGGCCTCAAAGACATAACCGCCATTCACGGTGTTTTTGAGGTTGACGCGCTGCAAAAGGACTACAGTACCCTTGCCCAGCGTGAAATTTCGCATAACAAAATTGTTTCCAGCCTGGAAAAAGCGGTACAGCTCTGCGGGCTTAAAGACGGGCAGACCATTTCCTTTCACCATCACTTTCGGGGCGGCGATTACATCGTCAACATGGTGGCGGATAAGCTGGCGGAAATGGGCTTTAAGAACCTGGTCTTTGCCCCGTCGTCCCTTACGGACTGCCACGCCCCGCTCATCAAACACATACAAAACGGGGTTATACGCCGCATCGAAACATCGGGTCTGCGGGGAAGCCTGGCGGAGGAAGTTTCCCGGGGCCTCATGGAAACGCCGGTGGTCTTCCGCTCTCACGGCGGCAGGGCCTATGCCATTGAAACCGGGGAGCTTCCCATAGACGTGGCGTTTTTAGGGGCCCCTTCCTGCGATCCTTTTGGCAACGCCAACGGCTATTCCAGGGACAGCGATGAGGGGGTTAAATGCGGCTCCATGGGGTACGCGAAATGCGACGCCCAGTACGCGAAAAAAACGGTGATCATCACCAACAACATTGTGCATTTCCCCAATGTGCCTTTTGGAATTCCCGAAAGTGATGTGGATTACATTGTCAAGGTGGACAAGATCGGGAATCCGGCGGGGATAATGACCGGCGCGACCCGGTTCACCACCAACCCCAAAGAACTGGTCATGGCGGAGGCTGCGGCGGATGTGATCGAAGCCTCCGGACGGCTGGTGGACGGATTCTCCTTCCAGACCGGGACCGGCGGGGCTTCCCTGGCGGTAAGCCGCTTCTTGCGGGAAAAGATGCTTGCACGGGGGATCACCGCGAGTTTTGCCCTGGGGGGTATCACCGGCTCTATCGTGGACCTCCATGAGGAAGGGCTCATCAAGAAGCTGCTGGATGTTCAAGGCTTCGATCTTAAAGCGGCGGATTCCCTTAAAACCAACCGCTTCCATCATCAGATATCGGCGGAATACTACGCCAGCCCCCGGGGCGCCGGCGCGGCGGTGAACCAGCTTGACGTGGTGGTACTCTCCGCCCTGGAGGCGGACGTTAATTTCAACGTCAATGTGCTTACCGGCTCGGACGGCGTTATCAGGGGGGCCATTGGCGGCCATCAGGATACGGCGTACGGCGCGTCGGTGTCCATCGTGGTCTGCCCCCTTACCCGCGGGCGGCTGCCCTGCATTGTGGACCGGGTGGGAACCATTGTAACCCCGGGGAAAACCGTGGATGTGATCGTTACCGAACACGGAATCGCGGTGAACCCGGAACGGGAGGATCTGCGGGAGCGTTTTACCGCCGCCCGTCTTCCGGTCTTCCCCATTGAGGAACTGCGGTCCATGGTAGAATCCCTGGTGGGCAAGCCTGATCCGGTGGAATATACCGACCGGGTGGTGGGGCTTGTAACGTACCGGGATGGGAGCATCATCGATCTTATCCACCAGGTAACGTAGTGTCCTGCCGGCGTTCAAACGGCAAGGACATACTCCGCCGGATTCGGCTATGCCCGCTCAACTAATTCTGTTCAACATTCCGCTCACCCTCCTGGCAGGCGGCGTGTTTGGCGGAATTTTCATACTGCTCAAGATTCCCAACGGGCTGCGTATCGGCGCTATGGTGGGCGCGGCCCTGTTGAATGTTTTGTTTAATGCCGCCTATATGCCTTCCCCGACCAAATTTATGGTGCAGGTCATTGCCGGCGCGCTGATCGGCTGCACCATGGAAAAGAGCGACGTGAAGTGCCTGCCCCAGGTGGTAAAGCCGACCTTCATCATGGTAGGTACCTTTCTCGCGCTGAATTTAGCCGCCGGTTTTTTGATCTGCCTGGTAAGTCCGGTGGATCTTCTGACCGCCTTGTTGTGCGCCGTACCCGGAGGGGTTACGGATATACCGATCATCGCCGCGGACATGGGGGCGGACACGCCCAAGGTTGCCCTAGCCCAACTGGCCCGCTACATCCTGGGGGTAGGGATTTTCCCCCCCATGATCTTTGCCTACGACAACCTGCGCCTTAAAATGGAAGAACGCGGCAAACCGCAGGCCGCGCCGGAGGCTCCCCGCTCCGGGGGGAACGGCGCGGCTCCTGACGGCATACTGCGGCGGGTAAAATCTACGGTAAGATCCCCCCAGGCTTTTGCCTGCACCCTGGCCCTTGCCCTGGGCGCGGGGTTCCTCGGCGGCCGTACCGGTATTCCGGCGGGAACGTTTTTATTTTCCACCGTCGCGGTACTGATACTGCGGCTCTGTTTTGATTTCGCCTACCTTCCTCCCTGGGTAAAAAAGTCCGCCCTCCTTATCAGCGGCTGTTATATCGGCGGCGGCATAAGCCTGGAGGATGTCCGGGGATTCAGGCTCCTCGCCCTGCCCATCATCATCATCATCGCGGGGTATATCATCAACTGTTTTATTACCGGGAAGATACTCAGCCGCCTTTGCGGTTTTAACCGGAAAGAAGGAATGCTGACGACTACCCCTGCGGGCGCGTCGGACATTGCCCTAAGCTCCGCCGACATCGGCGTGGAAAACACCGGGATCATCATCATTCAGATCTTCCGCGCCCTCATCGCCATGACGGTGTTTCCTCAGATCATCAACCTGCTGGTGATGATCCTAACGGGGGGTACATGATGGATATACGGACCGGTTTTCCCTTTCGGGGAAAATACCTTGAGGAACTTCGCGGCTTCCTCGCGCGGAACGGGCTTAACTACGATGACCGGATCGGGTACTCCCTCTGTCTTGTCGAGGATGGGGAGATAGCGGCAACCGGTTCCCTGGACGGCAGCATACTCAAGTGTATTGCCGTGTCGCCTTCCTTTCAGGAAGGGGGGCTTGCCGCCCGGATTGTAAGCGGGCTGGTTGGCGAAGCGGCCCGGAGGGGCATCTTTCACCTCTTTCTTTTTACCAAGCCGGAGAACGAAGCCCTGTTCGGCAGCCTCGGTTTCTCCCCCATCACGAAAACCGGCGACGCCCTTTTGATGGAAAACAGGAAAAACGGCGCCGCCGGTTTTGTGGCCGCCCTTGAAAAGCCGGCAGGCGGGGCGGCGGGAATAACCGGCGCCGTGGTGATGAACTGCAATCCCTTTACCCTGGGGCACCGGTATCTGGCGGAGCAGGCTGCCGCCGAATGCGGCGCGCTTCATATCTTTGTGGTTTCCGAGGAAAAAAGCGCCTTTCCCGCGGAGGTCCGGCTGCGCCTTGCCGGGGCCGGAACCGCCCGCCTGAAGAACGCGCTGGTCCATCCCACAGGCCCCTATCTTATTTCCGCAGCCACCTTTCCGGATTATTTCATCAAAGACACGGTTCGGGCGGAAACGGTAAACGCCCTGCTGGATCTTAAAATGTTCGCGGAATGTTTTGCCCGCCCCCTGGGAATCACCCGGCGCTTTGTGGGGGAAGAACCGCTGGACCCGGTAACCAGGGCGTATAACCGGCAGATGAAGGAAGCCCTTCCTGCCTGGGGGATCGAAGTGCGGGAGATACGGCGCCTTGAACAGGGCGGAGCGCCGGTAAGCGCCGGCCGGGTGAGGAGCCTGCTGTCCCAGGGAAGGCTGGAGGAGGTTGGGGAACTGGTCCCCCCCTCCACGATGGATTATTTGCGGAAACGGAACAGCGGGAACGGAAGCGGGATATGAGCAAAGACCGGTTTGAACCGTGTTCCGGGGCTGCCCCGGTTACCCTGCAAGAGGTTCTCGATTTCCGGGAGGACCGGAAACGGCGGCAGGACGAACTGCTGGCCCGGTTCCGCCCCGGCGCGGGGGGAGCCGCCGGGACCCTGGTTTCCCTCTCCCTTAACATACCGGGGGAATACAAACACTTTCCCTGGGCGCTGCGGGCCTTTCGGGAAGGGATGGATTTTTTTTCCCGCGCGTTACGGAGCGAAGGCATACGCATCCTGCATGAGGAGCGGGTAGAAAGGAACCCCGGCTATACGGGCCTTATCGCCGCCGCCGAAACGGGGGAGCGCCTTAAACGCCTGGGAACCTGGGCCGAGGAACGCCACGGGCTGGGGCGGCTCTTTGATATCGATGTTTTTAACGGCCGGGGGGAAAAGATTTCCCGGCGGGACGGCGGCGGCCCCGGAAGGCCCTGCCTTATCTGCGGCGGGGACCCTTTCTGCTGCGCAAGAAAGCGGGCCCACTCACGGGAAGAACTGACGGAAGCGGTCTTCCGCATCCTGGGGGGCTTTTTCCGGAAAAATCTGGAGGAGGCGATCCGATCCGCCGCCGTAAAAGCCCTGCTCTCCGAGGCGGCGGTGAGCCCCAAACCCGGCCTCGTGGACCGTTTTCACAACGGGGCCCACAGGGACATGGATTTCTTTTCCTTTATCAATTCCGCCGCCGCGATAGCCCCGTTCTTTGGGGATTGCGCCGCCGCGGGTTTCGATTACCGGGAGACGGCGGGACCGGCGGGACCGGATGACGGGGGCCTTGCCCTGTTTGAATCCCTCAGGCAGGGCGGCAGGATCGCCGAAGCGCGGATGCGCGAGGCCTCAGGCGGGGCCAACACCCACCGGGGGATGATTTTTTCCCTGGGGATCATCAGCGCCGCCTATGGTTTTTTGTTTCACGACCAGGAGCGGCCCCCGGCGGAAGCGCTGTTCGCCCTGTGCCAAAGCATGACGCGGAACCTCAAAGCCGACTTTGCCGGCGGAAGCCGCGCGCTTTCCCACGGCGAAGCGATCTACCGTTCGCGGGGCATTGCCGGCATACGGGGCGAAGTATCCCAGGGATTTCCCGTGGTACGGGATTATGCCCTTCCCCAGCTGGCCCACATGCGGGAACAGGGAATCCCCCTTAACGACGCCGGGATCGTCATACTCCTCGGCATCCTGGCCCGGCTCGACGACACCAACATCATCCACCGCTCGGACCTGGCGACCCTGCGGGCCGTACAAGCGGACCTTCGGGAATTTTTGGAGAGGAATCCCGATCCGCCGGCCGCGGCGGAAAAGGCCCGGCAGCTTGACCGGGAGTTCATGCAAAAAAACATCAGCCCCGGAGGTTCCGCGGACCTCCTGGGCGTTACCTTTTTCCTGCACCAGCTTTTTTCCTGACCGGCCCCGCACCGCGCAGGCGCCTGCGCGGTTACGGTAGGCGCCTACGCGGTGCGCGCAGGCGCCCGCGGCGGTAAAAGACTCAAACATTTACAAGAAGAGAGGAAAATTATGAGTGAGATAATGAGGCCGATTCCCTTTCCGGACTTACTCGACCGGATCAGAAGGGAGTATCATCAACATGGTTCGGTTTTCGGCATTAGAGAAGAAAAATTTTACCGGCCCGCCGGGGAACGCGGGAACATCACGCTCTTCGGCTCTTCCATCAGTTCTCCCATCGGTCCGGCTGCGGGACCCAACTCCCAGCTTGCCCAGAACATCCTGGCCGCGTATCTCGCCGGTTCCCGGTTTATGGAACTTAAAACCGTGCAGATAATGGACGGCGGGGAACTGCGGAAAGCCGTGCCGCGCCCCTGCATCAACGCCCTTGACGAAGGCTACAACGTGGAGTGGTCCACCGAGCTGACCGTGGCGGAAGCCCAGGAGGAATACATCAAAGCCTGGTTCCTCTGCCATGTGGCGGCAAAAGAGTTCGGCCTGGCGGAAACAACGCCCTTTGGCGGGGACTGCATCTTCAACATGAGCGTCGGGTACAGCCTTGAGGGAATCAAATCCCCAAAGATCGAC
This sequence comes from Treponema sp., assembly GCA_031278025.1. The sequence goes on along the minus strand of JAITLF010000347.1, from coordinate 4,451 downwards.
GGTTATATAGAAGGAATGAAGGACGCCCGGAATACCCCGGTGTGGGAAAGCTGCTTCCGGTATTTGCGGGACCGTCTGGGGGGCTTTGAAGGGTTCACCCGGCAGGACCTTGAGGCGATCCCCCCGGCAATTTCCGTAAGCGTAACCCTTTCGACCCTTCACGGCTGCCCGCGGGAAGAGATCGAGAAGATCGCCGCCTATCTTATCGCCGAAAAGAACCTGCATACCTACATCAAATGCAACCCGACCCTGCTGGGGTATGACGCGGCCCGGGCCATCCTGGATACGGCGGGTTACGGGTATATTTCCTTCGACGATCATCATTTTAAGAACGACCTTCAATTCGCCGACGCGGCGGCGATGCTGGGCCGGCTGATGAAGCAGGCGGCGGGGCGGGGGCTTTCTTTCGGCGTAAAGCTGACCAACACCTTCCCCGTGGCGATCACGCGGAACGAGCTTCCCGGCGGCGAAATGTATATGTCGGGCCGCGCGCTCTTTCACCTGTCGATCAACGCGGCAAAGAAACTGGCCAACGCCTTTAACGGGGAACTTCCTATCTCGTATTCAGGCGGCGCGGACTTCTTCAACCTGCGGGACATCCTGGAAACCGGCATCCGTCCGGTAACGGTTGCCACAACCATCCTTAAGCCCGGCGGGTATGAGCGGCTTACCCAGCTTGCCCGGATCGCCGAAACCGCCCTGGCCAGCCGCGGGGCAGGCGGCGCGGCGGTCATCGATGTCCCCAGGCTAAACGCCCTGGCGGACGGATCGGTTGAACGCCCGCGGTACCGCAAAGCATACCGCCATACGGGCCTGCGTAAAACCGCCAGCGAGCTCCCGCTGTTTGACTGCGCCAAAGCGCCGTGCGCTGACGGCGGCTGTCCCATTCATCAGCGCATTCCCGAATACCTTGCGGCGGCGGCGGCGGGAAATTACCGCGAGGCCTTTAGCATCATCGCGGTTGATAATACCGCCCCGTCCATCACCGGGGCCATCTGCGATCATCAGTGCCAGAACAAATGCACCCGTGTTGATTACGAGGACCCTCTGGAGATCCGGCGGGCGAAGCGTACCGCCGCCGGGTGCGCCCAGGAAGCCTATACCCGCGCGCTCAGTCCGCCGCCGGCGAGAACGGATACGTCCGCGGCGGTTATCGGCGCGGGGCCGGCGGGAATCGCCGCCGCGGTGTTCCTCCGCAGGAACGGCGTTCCGGTTACGGTATACGAGGCGCGGGACCGGCCCTACGGCATTGTGCGGCACGTGATCCCCGGCTTTAGGATTTCAGACGATGCCGTCTCCCAGGATTTCCTGCTTGCGGAAAAGCTGGGGGTGGAATTCAAATTCAACGTTCCCCCTGAGTATTCGATAGCCGCTTTGCGGCAAAACCACGGGTATATCGTGCTTGCCACGGGCGCATGGAAGGCGGGGGCTTCCCCGGTACAGCAGGGGCGGGAACTGGTGATTGACGCCTTGAAATTCCTGGAAGATTCTAAACGCTCAGGCTGCTCCCTGGACTTGGGGAAGCGGGTGGCGGTCATAGGCGGCGGGGATGTTGCCATGGACTGCGCCCGGGCCGCGAAGCGGAACAAAGGCGTTATGTGGGCAGCCGTCGTGTACCGGCGGACGCGGGAATTCATGCCCGCCCAATACGAGGAGAAGGAATCGGCCCTGGGCGACGGCGTTGAGATGCTGGAACTTCTGGCGCCTGAATCCTTTGACGGCAGCTTCCTGGTCTGCGAAAAGATGTGCCTGGGCGATTACGACGCTTCGGGCAGGCGGGGCATCGTGGGATCGGGGGAAAAACAGACCCTGCGCTTCGACACGGTGATAGGCGCGGTGGGGGCCAGGGTGGACACGGCGCTCTTTGTTAAAAACGGCATTGCCCTGAACGCCAGGGGCTATCCTGAGGTTACCGAAACCGGTGAGTCTTCGCTGCCCGGCGTCTATATCGCGGGGGACTGCAAGGCCGGCGCCGCCACCGTCGTGAAGGCCATCGCCGACGGCAAGGCCGCCGCCTGGGACATACTCCGCAAGCTCGGCCTTTCCGCCGACTTTACCGCCGCCCCCAAAGGGTTTGCCGGTACCGCCGTCCCGGAAGTCTACCCGGACCTTTACCGCAAAAAAGGCGTCATCCTGGAGGCGAAACAGGACAACACCGACGGGTACCGCTGCCTTTCCTGCCACATTCTCTGCGAGGTATGCGTTGACGTCTGTCCTAACCGGGCCAATGTGCGGGTAGAGCTTCCCGGCGGCGCCGCGCCTGGCATCAAAGGAACCCATCAGATCGTCCACATAGACAGGATGTGTAACGAATGCGGCAACTGCGCAACCTTCTGCCCCCATGCGGGTACGCCGTACCGGGATAAATTTACGGTTTTCTGCACCCGTGAGGATTTTGAGGACAGCGGGAATCCCGGCTTCTTTATCAGCGGCGCCGATACGTTCAAACTCCGGTTAAAGGATAGGCAGGTGATAGACTGCCGCCGGAAAGACGCGGTTATTCCCGCTGAATACGCAGCCATGATCGATATAATCGAGAAGAAATATCCCTATCTTGCGGTGCGGCGTGATAGGTGAGTAAAAGCGATCCTGCCGCGGGGGGCTTCCCCCGCGGTTATTCATTCAAGAAGGAGCATACGCCATGTTATTAATCGGAAACGGAAAAATCATCACACGGGACAGCGCCTGTCCCGTTATCGAAAACGGCGCGGTGGCAATAGACGGCTGCCTGATCAAAGAGACCGGCGGAACCGCCGCGCTTAAGGCCAAGTACCCGGAGGCCGAATACCTGGACGCCCGCGGCAGGCTCGTGATGCCGGGCTTCATCAACGCCCACATGCACTACTACTCTACCTTTGCACGGGGGCTCAATCTGGGCGGCAAACCCGCCACGACCTTCGGCGGGATACTTGCCGGGCTTTGGTGGCGCCTTGACAAGCAGCTTACCCTGGAAGACGTGTACTACAGCTGCGTGGGTCCCATGATCGACCAGATACGTTCCGGGGTTACCTCGGTCATCGATCACCATGCCAGTCCCTTTGCGGTGGAGGGGAGCCTCTTCAAGATAGCCGAGGCAGCGAAGCTCTTTGGCCTTAGGAGCAATCTCTGCTACGAGACCTCGGACAGGGATGGGGAGGGGATCGCCGCCGCCGGTATTCGGGAGAACGCCGATTTCGCCAAATACTGCAATACGCAGAACGACGACATGATCAAAGCCTTGTTTGGTATGCACGCTCAGATGACCGTCAGCGAAAAAACCTTGGACTCCTGCCTTGAGGCCGCCGCGGGCGCCGGGGTAGGGTTTCATATCCATGCCGCCGAAGGCATTGAAGATGTGGTAGACGGGATTTCTAAATACGGCCTGCGGGTGATAGAGCGGCTGCACAAATGCGGTGTCCTTTCTGAAAAATCCATCGCCGTCCACTGTATTCATATCACCGGAGAAGAGATGGACATGCTAAAGGAAAGCAAGGTTGCGGTGGCGCATAATCCCCAGTCCAACATGGGAAACGCCGTGGGCGTTTCCCCGGTATTGGACATGCTCAAGGCGGGCATACTCGTCGGTTTAGGTACCGACGGCTATACCGCGGACATGACCGAATCCCTCAAAACCGCCGCCATCCTGCACAAACACGCCAAGGGCCTTCCGTCCGTGGCCTGGGCCGAGCCACATGCCATGCTGTTCGAAAACAACAAGCGAATCATGGAACGGTTTATCAAGGGGAAGGTGGGAACGCTAAAACCGGATCACTACGCCGACATCATCATAGTGGATTACAACGGGGCTACGCCGGTAAACGCGGACACCATCAACAGCCATGTCCTCTTTGGCATTACGGGCCGTCATGTGGATACCACAATCATCAACGGGAAGATCATCATGAGGGAACGGGAACTCGTTACGGTTGATGAGGAAGGGCTGCTGGCGAAGTCCAGGGAGCTGGCGCAGAAGCTGTGGGAGCGGATTTAGCGTTTAAGGTAGCGGCGTTTTGCCGGCCCGAAGGAAGCGCGACCTGGGCCGGCAAAACGATTGCGGAATAAGACGGCGCGTTTGTCAACAACGGAACCGCCGATGGATACCGCCAATGCCTGGCGCTTCAGCGCGTCATTGTTTGCCATACTTCGCCTCCATTCTTCCCAAGCCCGGCCCGTTGGCCGTTTCCTATTTCGGGATTTTCCGAAGTAACCGGCGCGGCGGCCGCCGCTTCCATTGACACAAGCAGCCGGTCCTGGCTTTTCCCTGCCACGCTGTCGAACTCGGTAAAGTCCAGGGTGCAGGTGATTATCCGCTTGCCCCGGGATTCGCTTGACTTCAATTTTGAGAACAGGAATTCCCGGATGCCCCAGGCCGAAAAATGCGGGTGCTGCAGCGTATAGACGCGGGGCTTCCCTTCACTGTCCTTCTGCCTGAACGTAAGCGCAATCTGCTTCAGGCAGTCAAAGCGGGTTAC
>JAITLF010000343.1 GCA_031278025.1 Treponema sp. | reverse complement strand
AAGCCGCACCCCACATCTACCGCTACGTAAAGGAAATGAAGGAAGCGATGACGGCGAGCCGCTAAGAGGCCTCGCCACCCCTTTGGGGGTCCGGAGGGCCGGGGTCCTTCGGCCCCCATGCCCCCCAGCAGAGTGCGGGGCGGATCCCCGCGCACTCTTCGGGGGTGTGCCCCGCGTTTGCGCGGATATCCCCCGAACTTCCGGGGATATCTCCCCGCGCCAAAGGGGACATTCCCCCTTAAAACTTTTGGGGATACTCCCGGAACTTTCCCTTCGAACCCTCCGTTATTGGTAAATGGAGTCTAAAACTGAACCCTAAAAGAGTCGAAACTAAGAATATGTCAATAGCTAAAATGAGTGCCCCTCTGACGCTGATCATCGGTTCCCATAATCATATTCCCTACGGGATGGGGGATGATGAATTAGAGCGCGTTTATCTGAAAAAATTGAAACCCTTTATTACGGCATTAAATAAATTTCCCGCGGTACAGGCAGTTTTATACCATTCCGGTTTCTTGCTTCAGTGGCTCGACAAGGCTCATTCAGAATATCTCGCCCTCGTGGAGGACCTTGTCTCCCGGAAACAGGTGGAATTGCTGGGGGGCGCGTTTTATGAACCTCTGCTGCCGTTGCTGCCTTTAACGGATAAACTCGGCCAGATTGAGCTTATGACGACCTACATCAGGAAAGAATTCGGCAAGCGCCCGCAGGGGTGCTGGCTGCCCGCCCTTGCCTGGGATCAGAGCCTTACGGGGGTTCTGCATAGCTCCGGTATGGGGTATACCTTTCTCCGGGAGGAACAGTTTGTCCAGGCGGGATTGTCCGGCGAAGCCCTGTATACCCCCCACATCACGGAGGATCAGGGTAAAATTATCACGGTGTTCCCCATTTCCAGCCGGCTAACCAGGGATTTTACCCCGGGGAAGCTGACCCAGGCGGTGGAACACCTGGCCCGGGAGATTCCCCCAGGCGGAAGGCGGGTTGTTTCGGTGTTTCCTGAGCAATGGGCGCCGCAATGCGGGAATGTTCAGGAAATCGAAGAGGGCCTGTTTCGCCTTTTTGAGGAGCTTTCCGCCTGCGAATGTTTCGCGGACTTCAATACTCCCGGAAAGCTCTATAAGAACCGGCAGGGACTGACCAGGGCCTATTTTCCCGATTCCTTTGAGGGGGAACCGGGAGGGGATTCGCCCGGCGAAGACGGCAGGCCCCACATTGAGGGGTCCCCCCGGCAATTCCTCATTACCTATCCCGAAGCGAACCGCCTCTATGCCAAGATGATGTTCATCCATGTCCTCATCAATCAACTGCGGGGGGATAAGTCCCGTAAACGCGACGCACGGGAATCCCTGTGGAAAGCGCAAGGGCTGGATTCCTTCTACCGGAGGCCGGGGGGCGGGATATACCGGAACACGACCAGGAACGCCGCCTACCGGTCCCTGCTGGGGGCCGAGAAGATCACCCGTGAAAAGGGCGTCTTTATCCCCTCGCTTATGACGCTGGATTTTGATCTTGACGGGGAGGATGAATACCTGTTCCAGGGCGAGTACATCAACTGCTATATAAAAACCCTGGGCGCCGGGATTTTTGAGTTTGATTATCTGCCTAAGACATGGAATTACCTTGACACCCTGGAAATACCGGAAAAAGACGCCGCTTCCGACCGTTTCAGGGCCGGTTTCGCCGACTTTCTGGCGCCCCTTGAGGTTCCTCCCGATGCCCTGGCGGCGGACAGCCGGCCCGGCTTCCCGGTCCGGTGCTGCGTTCTTGAGCGCTACGAAGTCCGCGAAGTGGACAAGACCCATAGGAAAGCCTGTTTCCGCCTTGCTCCCAATACGAGCCTGCCCCTGGGTTCCGTGGAGATTGAGAAGACCTATCATCTCGACAAAGACACCCTTTCGGTCATATACACCCTGGCGAACCGGGGCGGCAAAGAGACGGCGTTCAACTTTATTCCCCGTTTAGAGCTGTCCTTTCCCGGAGCGGGAGATAGTTACCAGCGCATCCTGAAGCCGGGCGGCGAGGCGAAAAACGCCCTCCCCCATGCCGAAGGAACCATACCGGACACCGCCGGCGTTGAATTCAGGGACCTTAAAAATGAGGTGATCCTTACCCTGGAATCGGACCGGAACTTTAGCGCTTGCATGCAGCCTATCCGGGTTGCCTGCCCCATTGACGGCAAGGACGTCCCGCTTTACCAGTCAACCTGCGTCCTCCCGGTAACGGCGGTCCACCTGAAGGAGGAAGCCTCCTGGACCGCCGAATACCGGCTGAAACTCTCCCCCCAGTAGCCGGACACGCGCTGTTTCCGGTATACTTGGGAACATACATCAAATAAATCATTTTAAATAAATCATTTTATAGAGAGGAATTGCATGATACGAGGCGGAGATATTGTTAAAGGAAGCTGCCTGCTTCAGAAAGGACAGCCGTATCTGGTGATAGAACGGGAATTTCACACCCCCGGAAAAGGAACCGCCATTGCCCGGATTAAAATGAAGAGTATCAAAGACGGCTCGGTGTTAGCCTTGACCATTCCCACCCAGCAGGAAGTTGAAGATGCCACGGTGGATACCCATACCTGCCAATACCAGTATGCGGATCAGGACAACTTTCACTTCATGGACAACGAAACCTATGATCAGTACGAAGTGCCTGTTGCCGAGATGGAAGAAAAAAAATATTACCTGAAAGACGGAGACTCCTACGAACTGACCATTTGGGAAGGCAGGGTCATCGACATCAAGATCCCCTATAAGGTGGTGTTCACCGTCGCCGAGTCGGAAAACTATGTAAAGGGCGACACCGTTTCGGGGGCCACCAAGCCGGTTGTTACCGAAACAGGTTTAACCGTCCGGGTTCCCCTGTTCATCAAACAAGGTGAACGCATCCTCGTCAACACCGAAACAAACGAATACGTGGAGCGGGTAAACGGCTAAACAGCAAGGCCCCCTCCGGCCCGCGCCGGGCTGCCCGCTTCCTCTGGTTTCTCCCCGCATAGCTGCCTATTCCCATAAATCCGTTTCTTTTAAGTTCCGGGGTATTGAATTTAACTTCGCGCTGTCCCACGGCTTGTTTAGTTCCGCGGGCCCGGACTCAGGGACGCTGCTTTTGCTCAAGGCTTTTTCGCGGAAGATTGACGAAACCCTGGCTGCAGGACAGCCCCTGCCCCGTTCCGTTCTTGACGCGGGCTCCGGGACCGGGATCCTGGGGATCTGCGCCGCCCGCGCTCTTCTGGCCGCGGGCGCGGGCCAGGCCGGCTGGGATGGCCGGGTGCGGGCCCAGGACCGGGACGAGCTTGCCCGTGTATTCACCCGCTACAACGCGGCCCTGAACGGCGTTTCCCCCGCGCTGCTGGCCGCCCGCACCGAGCCGCTGCTGGCCGGCCCGCCGGACGGAGGCTGGGACCTTATCCTGTCCAATGTCCCGGCAAAAACCGGCAAGCCGGTACTGCGGGACTTTGTTTCCCGGTCGGCGGCCCTCCTGAGCGCCGGCGGCCAGGCGATGATAGTGGTGGTAAGCCCCCTGGCAAGCCTCTTCCGCTCCCGAATCGCCGAATTGCGGCTTCCCCTGGTATACGAGGAACAGGGCCGGGAGCATAGGGTCTTCATGTACCGGCGGGGGGAGCATCCGGCGGACCAACCCCCAGCCGGCGGTTCGGACCGGATAGACCGATGGGCGCGCGCTTCTTTCCGACAAAAATGGCCGGCGTACTTTCGGTGTTCCGCGGACTATACCCTGGAAACGGTTTCGTATCACCTTGACGCGTTTCATGGGGTGGCTGATTTCGATACCCCCAGCGGAGCCGTTCAGACGGCGGTAAAGCTGTTGAGTAATTTGGAGCGAAGGACGGAGCGGCATGTTCCGGCGGAAGAAGCGGAGGAGGCGGAAGAAGCGGAGGAGGCGGAAGAAGCGGAAGAAGCGGGAACATCCTTCTGCGGGATGCTCACCCCGGTCCTCGTGTTCGAGCCGGATCAGGGGCATTTCCCGGTATGGCTGGCCTCGAAGAGGCAGGCCTCGGAGAGGCAGGCCTCGAAGGGGCAGGCCCCGAAGGGGCAGGCCGCCGCGAAGTTGGAGGGCGGCCCGGCGCCGGTTGGGCGCTGGGTCTTTTCCGGGCGGAATATCCTATCCCTGGAAGCGGCCCGTTACAACACGCTTCGCGCGTGCGGCGAGACGGAGATACGGCTGCTCCCGGCGGTTGACCCGGCCCTGGATCAGGCGGCCCTGGCCGCTTTTGGCCCGTACCGGCTTATCGCCTTCTTCCCTGAAATCCTTCCGCACGCCGGGGGTACGGAACGGCTGGACGCATGGTGGGCGGCCCTGGCGGAGCTGCTGATGCCGGGGGGTTTCCTGATAGCGGCGCTCTCCGCCTCCGGCGCGGAACGGTTTGACCGGCGCAAACCCCAGGGGTTTACCCGCCGCGGCGATGTCAGGCGCAACGGATTCAGGGCGCGGCTGTACAGCCGGATTGATGGCGGAGCTCCCGCGCCCGCGCAAGCGCCGCCCGCGCCCGCAGCCCCCTCTCCCGCGCCCGCGTCTCCCGCACCCGCGCAGGAGCCGCCCGCGTCTGCGGCCCCCTCTCCCGCACCCGCGCAGGAGCCTCCCGCGCCTGCGGAAGAGCCTCCCGCATCCGCAGCCCCCTCTCCCGCGCCTGCGGAAGAGCCTCCCGCACCCGCGTAGGAGCCTCCCGTACCCGCGTAGGAGCCTCCCGTACCCGCGTAGGAGCCTCCCGCACCCGCAGAGGCGCCTCCCGCGTCCGCGTAGGAACCTCCCGCGCCCGCGTAGGAGCCTCCCGCGTCCGCGCAGGCGCCTGCGCGCATCGCGGAGGAGTCTACGCGGTGCGCAGACCCAGGTTTCTTGATCCCAGACCCACTTCCCTCCTCCGCAGACTTGAGTCTAGAACCTCCAGACTTGAGTCTAGAACCTCCAGACTTAAGTCTAGAACCTCCAGACTTAAGTCTAGAACTTCCAGACTTGAGTCTAGAACCTCCAGACTTGAGTCTAGAACTTCCAGACTTGAGTCTAGAACCTCCAGACTTGAGTCTAGAACTTCCAGACTTGAGTCTAGAAGTTCCAGACTTGAGTCTAGAAGTTCCAGACCTCTCTCCCGCCTCCGCAGACCTGGGCCCGGCGTTGCCGGCCCCTTTTCCCGCCTCCGCAGACCGGGGCCCGGCGCTGCCAGACCCGCTTCCCGCGCCTACAGACCTGGGGCAGGCGTTGCCGGACCCGCTTCCCGCGTCCGCAGACCGGGGGCAGGGGCCGTCCCTCCTCTATTGAACAAAGCCAACGGTGGCCGTACAGGCCAAAT
>JAITLF010000254.1 GCA_031278025.1 Treponema sp. | reverse complement strand
TCGATCTCGTCCCACTTGCCGGAGACCGTGACGAGCCTGACGCTCTTGTCGTTCGTCCAGCAGGCCATCCAGAGGGACTTGCTCGTAGCTGTCTGACAGAACCAAAGCGTTTCCTCTGCGGAAACGCCCCGTGCGGAGAGGCGTCCGAGGCCTCCGCTTTTCTTAACCATGGTCGTTTTCATCGGTGGAACCTCCGGCTATTATGTAAGGGGGTTCGCGGGCCGTCGCGTGAAAAGCGGCCAATGAATAAACATACGATGAGATGAATAGTGGTTTACGGGATTAGTAATGTATGTCCAGCCGAGATGTTTGGGTATACGTGAGGGTATAATTGCAAAAGTGTTTTTCCGCCGCGCAAAAGTGTTTTTGCGATCAAAAAACCCAGGTCCGGAAGTTCCGGGCCTGGGTCTAAACGTTCAGGAAGAGGGGTCCGGCAACGCCGGCGGCGGCGGCCGCGCAGCGCCGGAAGCCGCCGGGGGGGGCGCGCTATACCCCCAGCCGGTTCCGCCGCATAAGGTCCAGGGTAGTCTGCACCGTTACCGGGGCATACCCCGGCAGGGGCAGGATGCGCTCATGAAGGGCATCAATGATCCAGTCGGCCTGGGGGAAGTAGAGCTGCTCCATCTCCGCGGCAGGGGTGATCCAGTTCCGGCTCCCCACCACCGCTACCGGGGCGTCCAGGTAATCAAAGGCATAGGTCTGCAGGTTGCCGGCAACCGTGTGGAGGAACGACCCCCGTTCCGCCGCGTCGCTTGCCAGGAGTATCTTCCCGGTCTTCTTCACCGATTCAATAAGCGCCTGGTAGTTCAGGGGATTGATGAACCTGAGGTCTATGACCTCCGCCTGAAGCCCGTACCCGGCTTCCAGCTTTTCCGCCGCTTCCAGGGCCTTGTAGAGGGTGGCCCCCACGGTCGCCAGGGTAAGGTCTTTCCCCTGCCGGCGTACCGCCGGTTCGCCTTCGGGAACTTCGTAGTAGCCGCGGGGGACGCCGGCCTTCTCAAAGGGTTCGCTCAGGTCGTAGAGAAGCTGGCTCTCAAAGAAGATCACCGGGTCGGTTCCCCGCAGGGCCAGGTTGAGCATCCCTTTGGCGTCGTACGGGGTGGCCGGGAACATGACCTTGAGCCCCGGAATGTGGGCCGCCAGGGCCGCCCAGTCCTGGCTGTGCTGGGCGCCGTACTTGTTCCCCACAGAAACCCGGACCACCAGGGGCATCTTGAGGAGGCCGGCGGACATGGCCTGCCATTTGGATGCCTGGTTGAACAGCTCGTCCCCGGCCCGGCCCATGAAGTCGCCGTACATGAGTTCCACCACCGCCCGGCCGCCCGACAGGGCGTAGCCTACCCCGGCTCCCACGATGGCCCCCTCGGAGATGGGGCTGTTAAAGAGCCGGTTGTAGGGAAGAAGCTCCGTGAGCCCCCGGTAGACCGCGAAGGCGCCGCCCCAGTCCCGGTTTTCCTCCCCCCAGGCCGCCATGGTGGGGTCCAGGACAAAACGGTGAACCAGGGCCTCGAACAGGGCGTCCCGGTACTGGAAGGCCTTGTTTTTGGAAACCGCCTTCCCGTTGGCGTCAAAGCCGTACCGGGCCTTGTCCGCCAGGGCCTTGATCCGGGAATTCTCCGCAGCCGGCTGCAGCAGTTCCGGCTCCCGGCCGTCCAGCTTCTCCGCCCCGCCCCGCGGGGTGTTGGAGAACATCACGGACTCGATGAAGGCCCCGCCCAGGCGGGGAGAAGCCGCGTCATCCGTTGCAAGCCGTACCACCCCCAGGAGTTTGGCGCCGATCCCCTCCCGCAGGGCCTCAAGCTCGTCCGCGCCGGCAATCCCGTTTCCGATAAGGTAATCCCCGTAGGCATCGATGGAATCCGCCTCCTGCCAGAGTTTGATCTCCTCCAGCGTGCGGTAACTTGAGGCATCCGAAGGGGAATGGCCGGAAATCCGGTAGGTAAGGGTGTCAAGGAGTACCGGCCCCCTGCCCTTGAGGAGTATATCTTTTTTCCGGGCCACCGCGTCGGCAACCGCCAGGGGATTGTACCCGTCTATCCGTTCAGCGTGCATGTTCTCCGGGTTGACCCCCGCGCCGACACGGGCAAGGATTCCGTAGCCCATGGTTTCCCCGGCGGTCTGCCCCCCCATGCCGTAGAAGTTATCGAAGAAGTTGAAGAGGATGGGCGGCGCGCCGCCTGAGCCTTCCGGCCACAGGGTACGGTACTGGTCCATAGCCGCCATCATCATGGCCTCCCAAACCGGGCCGCAGCCCATGGAGGCGTCGCCGATGTTGGCTATCACGATCCCCGGCTTCCGGTTGATCCGTTTGTACAGAGCCGCCCCCACCGCGATGTCCGCCGAGCCTCCCACAATGGCGTTGTTGGGCATGGAGCCGAAAGGGGTGAAGAAGGCGTGCATGGAGCCTCCAAGCCCCCGGTTGAACCCCGCCTTCCGGGCGAAGATCTCCGCCAGGGTCCCGTACAGGACAAAGTTCTCCGCCAGGTCTTTGGTCCCGCGGTAGGGAACCGTCTCCGCCGCCGCCAGGGTTTCCCCGCCCAGGAAGCCCTTCATGATCTCCTCCAGCTTCTTCTCGTCAAGCTGCCCGATGGCGGAGTAACACTTGGCCAGGATTTCCCCGTGGCTGCGGTGGCTGCCAAAGATAACGTCGTCTACCGTAAGGTTCACGCACTGCCCCACCGCGGAGGCTTCCTGCCCCATGGAAAGGTGGGCCGGTCCCTTGTGGTTGTACTCGATCCCCTTCCAGGCCCCCTGGGTCTTGAAGGCGTTGAGCATGTTCTCGAAAGCCCGGATAGCCGCCATGTCGTACCATATCCGTTTGAGCCGGTCTTTGCCGTAAAAGCTCACCTCTTTCTTGATATCCGGTTCATACTGATTAACCGGGATCTCCCGGATTTTGAGCACCGCCGGTTTCCGTACATCACGGGGGTTTACCAGCATAGATTTAGGCATTCTGTTACTCCTTTGTATTCGTGTTGATTGGAGATTGGAGATTCATGGTTGATCGGGGATCGTTGATCGGAGATTCATTGCCGATTGGGGGAGGGTAATTCCCAGACCGCGTCCCGGATAAGTTCGCATACGGTGGGATGGGGAAAGATGATCTGCTTTACGTCTTCTATCCGCAGCTCCTGCTCGATAAGGACCGCCCCGCCCCAAATAAATTCCGAGGCGTATGCGCCGACCGCGTGAAGGCCCAGGATGCGCCGGTTATCGGCGCCGGCGATAACCTTAACCGCCCCCTGGCCGGCAAAGGTGTTTTCCGCGGCAAAACGGCCGGATACCCGCATGGGAAGGGACGCCGTAAGGACGGCGGTTCCCGCAGAGCCGGCCTCCTGTTCCGTAAGGCCGACTCCGGCGGCTTCGGTAAGCCCGTACACCGCCCAGGGTACGGCGTTGTACCTCATCCGGTTGGGGATGCCTGATTCCCCGGAATCGTCCAGCCGGGCGCAGATGTCCGCTGCCGCCACTTCCGCCATGCGGTACGCGGAATGGGCCAGGAGGCTTCTCCCGGTTACGTCCCCGGCAGCCCAGATCCCGCTGATAGTGGTCCTCATCCTGTCGTCCACGGTTACGCCCCTGGAGGTACAGCCTACGCCCGCCGCCTCCGCGCCCCAGGTGGTGAGTACGGGCCGCCGGCCCACCGCCATAAGCGCCACATCCGCTTCGGTCTTTTCCCGGTTACCCTTCCGGGAGTAATGAACCGTCGCCCCCTCGATCGCTTCGACCCTGCATCCCAGCTTGAAGTGTACGCCCTTCATGGCCCGGCGCAGCAGGGGCGCCTGTTCCCGGTCCATGAAGGGGATTATCTCGTCCATCATCTCTATGACCGTAACCTCGGCGCCCAGGGCGGAAAAGAGACTGGCGAATTCCACGCCGATGACCCCCCCGCCTATGATCGCCAGACGCCGGGGGACCGCTTCCAGGGACAGGAGGCCGGTGGAATCCACGACCAGGGGATTGTCCTGCCCGCCCGGCAGAGGGGGCCGGGCCGGGACCGAACCGGCGCAGATCAGGATGGTCCGGCCTTCGTAGTCCTGATCGGGGGATTCGCCGGAACGGAAGCCCACCCGGACTTTCCCCGGCTTGCCCCCGGCGGGCGCCGACAGAATCTCCCCCCTGCCGCCGGCCACGTCCACGCCAAAGCGCTTCATTTGGAAAGCGATGCCGCCCCTCAATTTTTCTACCACCCCGGCCTTCCACTTCCCCATGGCCGCCCAGTCAAAAGACGCCTTTTCCACCGTAACGCCGAACTTTCCGGCGTTTCCGGCATGGACGTAGCATTTCGCCGAGTTGATCAGGGTCTTGGTGGGGATGCACCCCGCGTTGAGGCAGGTTCCCCCCAGATGATTTTCTTCTATCAGCAAGACTTTTTTCCCGGCCTGTCCCAGCCGTTCCGCCGCCACATAGCCCCCCGGCCCGCCGCCTATGATTATCGTATCGTACATGTCCGCCCCCTAACCTTCCGCAAGAAGCAGGTCTATATCCGCCACCGCCTGGCCCAGGGCTTTCAGGAACCGGGCCGCCGGAGCGCCGTCCACCACCTGATGGTTGATGGTCAAACTGAATCCTATGCGGGGCTCAAACCTGATCCCGCAGCAATCCGCGTCCGCGTCCGGAACGGGTTTTAGCTCTATGCCGCAGACGCCGAGGATGGCCACTTCCGGCGCGTTGAGTATCGGGGTAAAACCCGTTATGCCCAGGCTCCCCAGGTTGGTTACCGTGAAGGTAGACCCGGCAAGTTCCTCCGGTTTCGCTCCCCCTGACTGGCAGGCGGCGGCAAGCCGCTTCGCCTCCGAAGCAATCTCCGGCAGGCTAAGGAGGCCCGCGTTCCTGATGACCGGTACCATGAGTCCCCGTGGAGTATCCACCGCCATTCCCAAATGAACCCGCTCAAAGGTTCTGAGGGTATCCCCAATCTTATGGGCGTTCATGAAGGGGAAGCGGGGGAGCATACGGGAAACGGCGAAAAGAATAAGATCGTTGACCGTAATCTTGGACAATACCGGTTCCCCGCCGTCCCCGGCGTAGCCCGGACCGGCCTTCATCCTGGCCCGCAGTTCCTGCAGCCGCGCCGCAGAAGCGCCGGCGTTCAGGGTGAACTGGGCGCTTTCCGCCAGGGAACTATACATGCGGTCGGCGATGAGCTTGCGTATCCCCTTGATCGGGGTTTCGGTAACCGCCCCTTGCCCGCCGTCCTCCGGGCGGAGCGCCGCGCCGCCTGACGCGAGGTCCTCGACCGTAACCCTGCCCCCCAGTCCCGACCCCTGAGCCGGAAGCGTTCCGCCCCCCGATGCCAGGGCCGCTTTAGCCGCCGCGGTCAGGGGCGGACGGCTCTCCAGGGCCGCCGCCACATCCCGCTCTATGATGCGGCCCCCCGGTCCCGTGCCGCCAAGCCCCGCCAGGGGAAGCCCCTCTTTTCCCGCAAGGTTCCGCGCCCTGGGCGACGCCGGAACATGCCCGGTCCCCGCCGCCCCGGAAGCCGCTTCCAGAGCGGGCGCGGCCTTCCGGACCGGCGTTCCCGCGGAAGCCGCCGCGCCGTTCCCCACGGCAGGCAGCGCCGGAGAACCTAACGCCGCTTCCCAATCCTCCCCGGCCTGGCCTATCACCGCAATGGGCTTGAGTACCGGAACATCCTCACCCGCCGGGTAGAGTAGTTTCAGAATCTGTCCCCTTTCCCCAGCAGGTACCTCAAAGGTGGCCTTATCGGTTTCTACCACGCAGACAACCGTGTCCGGGCCAACCGCGTCCCCTTCCGCCGCCTTCCATTCGTTGATAACACAGGATTCAACCGTGTTCCCCTGCCGGGGCATAATCAGCACATACGCCATATCACACCTCTCAGGTATGATTTTATAGCTTATTGGGGAAAAGGCAAGATGAGAAACAAGCGGGCCGGGCGGCCACGGGTCCAAAGGCAGGGGTACGGCGTGTAAAGATGAGCGTACGGCTTGCAAAAG
>JAITLF010000156.1 GCA_031278025.1 Treponema sp. | reverse complement strand
CGGTCCGCTCAAGGTTTTCCTTCCCGCCGTTGTCCTCCATGCTCCCGCAGGACCCAGGTCCGCAGGACCCAGGGTCCGGGGCCTGCGGAGGCCGGTCCGGTGGTTCCAGACCGGGGTCTTGCGGTTCCAGACCGGGGTCTAGAAGTTCCAGACCTGGGTCTTGAAGTTCAAGACCTGGGTCTTGAAGTTCAAGACCTGGGTCTTGCGGTTCCAGACCTGGGTCTAGAGGTTCCAGACCTGGGTCTTGAGGTTCCAGACCGGGGGGAGGGGGCGCTGTCTCACGCTTGCCAGAGGGAAAGTCATTTTGTATAGTAAAAAATTATGAAACGTAAACTCATTACCTCGGCCCTTCCGTATATTAACAATGTTCCTCATTTAGGAAACCTCATTCAGGTGCTGTCCGCCGATGCCTTTGCACGGTTCTGCCGGCTCCGGGGATACGATACCCTCTACATTTGCGGTACCGACGAGTACGGCACCGCTACCGAAACCCGCGCGGCCCTTGAAGGGATAAGCCCACGGGAACTTTGCGACCGGTATTACGCCATCCATGCCGGGATCTATGAGTGGTTTCATATCGCTTTTGATAAATTTGGCCGGACGTCTACCCCCATTCAAACCGAAATCGTTCAGGATATCTTCAAAAAACTTGATGCCAAAGGCTATATCGCGGAGCGGACCATAGAGCAGCTCTACTGCGATTCCTGCGGGCGGTTCCTGGCGGACCGCTATGTCCGGGGGACCTGCCCCCACTGCGGCTATACCGAAGCACGGGGGGATCAGTGCGAGTCCTGCGGGAAGCTCCTGGACCCGACGGACCTCAAAGAGCCCCGGTGTTCAAGCTGCGGTTCCACCCCGGCGGTTAAGTCCACAAAGCACCTCTACATTGACCTTCCTCAGTTAAAGGACCGGCTTGAGGCGTGGATCACGGAAGCCTCGGTAAAGGGGGCCTGGGCCAACAACGCCCTGCGCATGACCGAGGCATGGATCCGGGACGGCCTGCGGGAACGGGCCATTACCCGCGATCTTAAATGGGGGATTCCGGTCCCCAAGCCGGGGTACGAAAACAAGGTCTTTTACGTCTGGTTCGACGCTCCTATCGGGTATATCTCCATCACCGGAAACCTGGGGGCGGAAACCGGGGGGGACTGGCGCGGCTTCGTGGACGGCTGGTGGAAAAACCCCAAAGATGTGGAACTTTTTCAGTTTATCGGGAAAGACAACATTCCCTTCCACACGGTGATTTTCCCCTCCAGCCTGCTGGGAACCGGGGATGCCTGGACCATGCTGCACCACATGTCCAGTACCGAATACCTCAACTACGAAAGCGGTAAATTCTCCAAGTCCAAAGGCGTGGGGGTCTTTGGTACGGATGTGATGGAAACCGGAATAGACGCCGATGTCTGGCGGTTTTACATTTTTTACAACCGCCCGGAAAAGGCGGACGCCCTCTTTACCTGGAAGGATTTTCAGGAAAAGGTGAATGGCGAACTTATCGGGAACCTGGGGAACCTGGTGAACCGTGTCCTGGCCTTTGTTACCCGCTACTACGGCGGCGTTATCCCCGGACGGGGCATCCCGTTAAGCCCCGTGTTGTCCGCCTTCCGGGAGGGCATCAAAAAAATGGAAGGGGAGATCACGGGCAAGCTGGAAGGGTCAGATCTCCGGGACGCCTTCAGGATGATTTTCGAGCTTTCCTCCTGCGCCAACAAGACCTTTCAGGAGGCCGAGCCGTGGCGGAAGCGCACGGAGGATCCCCCCGCGGCGGAGGCCCTGATCCGGGAACTCTGTTATGTGGTGCGGGACATTGCCGTGATGATTGAGCCTTTCATGCCTGCGACGTCCCGGCGGATCGCCTCTTTCTTCGGCTTAACCATAGGCGGGCGGGATGCCTGCGGGAAGCGGCTTCAGACAACCGGCGGGTCCCTTTCCTGGGCTGATTTAGGGCGGGACGGGGAGCTCCCCGAACACGTAACGAGCGAGGTGCTCTTTTCCCGGCTGGAAGACGCCCTGGTAAACGCTCTGCGGGAGCGGTATTCGGGCAGCCAGCAGGACCGGGCGGAGCGTCAGGCCGGCGGCGCGCCGGATGGAGCGGGCGCACCGGATGGAGCGGGCGCGCCGGATGGAGCGGGCGCGCCGCCGGACATAGCCGCCGCCTTTGGCGCGCTTCTGGACCTGCGGGTTGCCCGGATTGTCAAGATAGAGCGGCATCCCAGGGCGGATAAGCTCTACATAGAGACCCTGGAAATTGCCGGGGAAGAACGGGTGATTGTTTCGGGGCTCGTTCCTTTCTATAAAGAAGAGGAACTCCTGAACAAGAAGATCATCCTGGCCTATAACCTCAAGCCCGCCAAGCTCCGGGGGGTGGAAAGCAGGGGTATGCTTTTGGCCGCTTCCCGTAAGAAGGAGGATGGATCGGAGCAGGTAGAAGTCCTGGATGCCGGGGATGTCCCCACCGGGACCAGGGTGGAACTTGAGGGGGCCGGTCCTGGGAATCCCCCTGGGGAAATAGTCATAGACGCCTTCTTCACCGTCCCCCTTCTGGTGAGGGACTACACCGTGGAAGCGGGCGGCAAGGCCCTGACCCTCAACGGTACGCCCGTCCATACACGGGCCATAGCTGCGGGCGAGGTGCATTAGTGTCCCTCCGGGAACAAGCCCTCCCCGGTCAATACCTGAAAAGTCTAAGCCCCGCGGAACTGGCCGTTTGCGACGGCGCTGATTCCTTTTTGCAGTCCGCCTTCTGGGGAAACTTTAAGGCCCGATTCGGCTGGCAGGCCAGGGGCTTTCTCGCCGGCTGGGGAGCGGGGGAGGAGCGGCCCCTCCTGGTATTGTGCAGGCCTCTGGGACCGGGCGTCTCGTTTGTCTACGTTCCCTGGGGACCGGAGCTGCCGGGGGAACACGACGCGGCATTCCGGCAAGGCGCCCTGGCGGAGCTTGCCGGGGCTTTGCGGCCTTTTTTCCGGGACGCCGCTTTTATCCGTTTTGACCCTCCCTGGTATACTCAGGGCGCCGAGGCGTTTCCCCCTCTCCTGGAAAAGCCCTTTACCCGTGCGGCTGCGGACGTTCAGCCCCCGGATTCGGTACTGGTGGATCTGGACCGCCCGGCCACAGCGGTGCTGGAAAACATGAAGCCCAAAGGCCGCTACAACATCAGGCTTTCCGCCAAAAAGGGCGTTACCCTGCGCCGGGCGGCGGATGCGGAACTTCCGGTGTTTTACGGCCTCTTTCAGGAGACCGCCCGGCGGGACGGCATCGCTATACACAGCCTTGCCTATTACCAGACCCTTTTTTCCCTAAGCCGGGAGTATCCTGGAACGGATGTTCCTGGAACGGGGGCGCGGCCCGATGTCCGGCTCTACATTGCCCGTGAGGGGGGGGAAGACCTGGCGGCGCTTATCATGCTTATCCGGGGAAGACAGGCGGTGTACCTTTACGGGGCTTCTTCGGATCATAAGCGGAACCTCATGGCCCCCTATGGCCTTCAGTGGAAGGCCATGAAGGAGGCTCAGGCGGCGGGCTGCCGGGAATACGACCTCTTCGGCATACCCCCACGGGACGATCCCAGCCATCCCATGTCGGGGCTCTACCGGTTTAAAACCAACTTCGGGGGGACCGTCATCCACCGGTGCGGAAGCTGGGACTATCCCTACAGGCCGGTGATGAAATGCCTTTTTGATGTTGCCTGGGGTATACGGAAACAACTGAGGAGCGCAACGAAACGATGAATCTTGAAGCTTTTATCCTTGGCTGCGGCGGCATGATGCCGTTGCCGAACCGTTTTCTTACTTCGGTACTGCTCAGGCGGGAAGGGGAACTTTTTCTTTTTGACGGCGGGGAGGGGACTCAGGTGTCCCTTAGACGGCTCAATCTTAGATGGAAGAAGATCACCGCCATCTTTGTAAGCCACACGCACGCGGACCATGTTACCGGCATTCCCGGCCTCCTCATGCTGTCCTCCCAGGTGGACCGGGATGACCCGCTCTACATCATCGGCCCTCCCCGGCTTGCGGAATACATCGAAACCAGCCGGCGGGTTCTGGATATGTACATCAATTACGAGATCGTGGTGAAGGAGATTACCGAGCCGGGGATCGTGTACCAGGGCGCGGGCTTTCATGTCCGGGCTTTTTCCCTGCGGCATACCAAACCGTGCATGGGCTATGCGATGGAGGAGGAAAGGCGCCCCGGGGAGTTCCACCCCCAAAGGGCAGAGGCCCTGGGAGTACCGCGGGGCCCGCTTTGGGCGAAGCTCCAGGGCGGGGAGGCGGTGCGGGCCGCCGGCGGGAAGGATGTCCGCCCGGAGGATGTGCTGGGCCCCCCCCGGCAGGGGAGGAAATTCTCCTTTGTTACCGACACCCTGGCCTTTCCGGAGATAGCCTTGGACGTGGCGGAATCGGACCTTCTGGTATGCGAAGGAATGTTTGAGCGGGCGCTGGAGGCAAACGCACAGGAAAAGAAGCACATGACCGCCGAGCAGGCCGCCCGCATTGCCCTGGCCGCACGGGTAAAGAAGCTCGCCCTGATCCATTACAGCCCCCGGTATACGGAATTTGACCTGAAGCAGTTATTGAAAGAATCCCAGGCCATATTTCCCGAAACGGTTTTGTCCAGGGACCGGGCGGTTTTTCCGATTGAATACATTGATTAAAAGGGGACCGGGGGCCGGAAGGCGGGAGGCCGGGGGAATCCAAACGCCCCCTTCCGGCACGCCCGCGGCTTCCCCGCCTTATGACTCGTCCGCCGTATCGCCGGAAGCAAGGGAGATGGCGGCTTCGTGGACTTCCTCTATGCCCCCGGCGCCGAGGCGGACACGGATAAGGACGAGGCTTTTGGGGGAACCGGAGGCGGGTTCAGGAATCTGCCAGGAAACAAGATAGGTTTCCCGTACAAGGCCCGTAATCCCGCCGGGACGCAGTTCCAGGAGTTCATGTTCTTCCAGGGCGAAGAAGGCGTATTTGCCTTTGCGGACCGTCCCCTGGGTGTATAATTCGTAGAAACCCTCTTTGTCGAAAACCAGTTTGCCGATGGAACCGTCAAAGGAAGCGTCCAGATACGGAACCACCGAATGGACCTCCTCCGAAAGGCCGGCCATCGTGCTCCCCATCTTCCGGTAGGACCCGTCCCAGGAATCGGTAACACTCAGCTTCAGCCGTACATTCTCGGAAACCCTGATGCGTATGCTGTCCATCGATTCAAGCTCTATACTCAGGGAACGCCGCAGGGTGGTAACGGAAATGTTCTGGCTTGCAACGTAGATACCGTACCGGGTGGAGCTTGAATTGAGCCAGGAGAATACCTGCTGGCTCTCCTCGCCAAAGAAAATCAGCTCCCGGCTGGGAAGATCGAAATAGATGTACTGCCGGGTGTCCGGCGTACCGCCGGCGCCGGCATAGTACCACAGGCCGTCGATAAACCGCTCGAAAACTTCGGGATTCCCGGTGAGAAGGTTCCTGATCCGGCGGCGCTCGATCTGGGTCCCCGGCATACGGGTGATCTTGGACGGTTCGTAGAAAGCCGTTGCCGGATTGTACCCATAGGTGATTTCGATTTGGTCCAGGAGGTTGGGGGAATCGTTGTCTTTTCCGTAGGCGGCTATGGTGAAGCTCCGGCCTTTGGCGAGGCCCCGCTGGTACGCCTGGGTACGCTCGATTTCCTGAACGGTGATGGCGCCGTCTATCTGTATCTCCGCGATTTTCGTGAAAGGCGCGCTTCCGGCGGCAGCCTGCTCCGGCGCCTCGTCCAGCCGCAGCGCCGTCAGGGTATGCTCCCCGGCGGCGTTCATGCCCGATATGATCACCGAAACACTGCGGTCCCCCAGGAGGTCCTGGGCATACAGGGAAACGGTCCCCGGCACGGTAATGATGGTGGGGCTGTTCCAAATCCGTGTATAGCCCCCCGCCAGGTCATCGTACCGCACGTAGGTAATGTAAATCGGGCTTCCCGCTTCGTAAAGACCGCGGTAGGCGATGATCTGCTCATCCTGCAGGTCTCCGTCAAAATCCTGGGTCAGCACGGAAACGATGGTTTCCCCCTCATTAAGGGCGACCTTAGCGTTCCTGCTGTCCTCGTAAGCCAGCTTTTCCGTCAGATAGTCTTCATCGTAGGCGCCGGTCCAGGGCAGGTTTTGGGGGATAACGATGCGCGTCTGTTTTGGCAGGCGCCCGGCGGGGCTTGCGGGCCGGTTGAAGATACGGCCGGGGGAAAAAAACAAAAACCCTATGCCCAGGGCGGTAACAACGAATATGCATACCGTGATGCCGGAGGTTTTTTTTGCCGCATGTCGAAAGTCATTCATCCTTTGCAGTATACCACAAAAAAAAATTTTACCCAGTCTCATGCCGGGGCGGAAGGGGGGCCGCCGCCGGGAAAAGTCTTGCAGCCCCCTGAGCCTGTCCCAACCCTCATTGACGGTTGCCGCCCCCAATCCCCAGCCGCCCGGTACACGCGCAAGGCGGGCGGAGGCGCCCGCGCCCCCTTCTCATGCCCCAACGCCGTATTTTGAGGCAAAACCGGGATATTTGGGGCAAAAACCCCCTGTTTTGGGGGCAGAAATGAAATATTCAGGAACAGCCGCGCCCCGTTCAAAGTCCCGAACGCGAAATTCGGGGGCAAAAATGAACCATTCGGGGGCAAAAATGGAGCATTCGGGGGCAAAAATGGAGCATTCGGGGGCAAAAATGAGTCATTCGGGGGCAAAAA
>JAITLF010000069.1 GCA_031278025.1 Treponema sp. | reverse complement strand
TCGCTTACGCCGAATTGAATCGTACAGCGGCCGTCTTGTTCGCCGAGGAAACGGGCGCTTAAGCGTATGGAACCCCCTTCGGGAGTGAACTTGACGGCGTTGGAAAGCAGATTTGTTATAACCTGGGCCAGGCGCTGGTCATCTCCCACAATACGCCGGGGAATATCCTTGTCGATATCCACATGGAAAATCTGCTTCTTTTCGTCGATGCGGAAGTTAATCACGTTGATGGTTTTCCGCAGTACTTTTTCAAAATCGAATTCCAGGGAAGAGAGTTCCAGTTTGTTCGCCTCGATTTTCGACATATCCAGAATGTCGTTGATGACCCCCAGGAGATGGGAAGAGGCGTTCTCAATCTTTTTTAAGGCGTAGTTTTTTTCGTCGATGCCGGAGGCCGATTTCCCGATAGAAGTCATGCCGATGATGGCGTTCATGGGGGTCCGCATCTCGTGGCTCATGTTGGAAAGGAATTCACTCTTGGCCCGGTTGGACTCGTCGGCTTCTTCTTTGGCGGCCACAAGCTGTTCGTTCAGTTTTTTAAGGTTGGTGTTTTTTTCTTCCAGCTCCCGGGCATAATTCTGCAACATGGTAACAAGGTCGTCAATCCTTTGGGCCATTACCTTGAAGGCCCTGGACAATACGCCGATTTCATCCTTTCCGCGGCTCAGGGGAACTTCAACGTGGAAATTACCTTCCCCCAGGGCCTTGGCGAACTTTGCCAGAACCAGGATAGGTTTCGTAAGGCTCCTCGTAACCAGGTACAGGAGAAGGGCGATGACCAGTATGGAAACAACCGACACACCCACAACGTAGTTGCTGACATCCGCGGCGCTTTTCAGGACATCCTTCATGGGGATGTGTACCGCCACCGACCAGGGCCGGGTAACGCTGGAAAACTGAACAGGCATATAAACGGAATAAAAATCTTTGCCGCTGGTGATGTGGAGCTGCCCCAAGGCAATGGCCGCTTTTATAGCCTCCGCTTCCCGCTCCCTATTTTCCACGGAGCCGCCTAAAGGCAGCATTTCCGTCACATCCTTTGCCAAAAACTCCTTGTCCGGGTGGGCTACCACAACGCCGGAGTTGGAAAAGATCTCCGTATAACCGCCCCGGGCACGGGCATTCACCTGGGACACCATTTCCTGGAGCTTGTCCAGCACCGTATCGGAAGAAATAATGCCGATAAATTCCCCCCTGTGGAGGATAGGAAAAACCATGCTCGACAGCATAACCTCTTGGCCCTGTACCAAATAGGGGTAGGGGTCTGTGATGTACTCCTGCTTCGTTTCTTTGGGAACATAGTACCAGTCGGAGATGTCTATATCGTAGAGGGGCTCGGCGTCGATGTTGTCGCCCAGCTTGTTCCAGTAAGGGGCATAGCGGCCGGTTTCATCGTACAGGGTACTCGAGCCGGCGTATTCCGCGTCTTTCCCGTCCAGGGCATTGGGATCGTAGGCGATACAGAAGGCGGTGATGTATTCTTTCTGTGCCAGGGCGTTTCGAAGAATATCGTTCATCATGTCCCGGTCGGTAAGGCCGTGATCTTTCAGGGTTCCCAGCACGGTGGAAAGGGTCTCCGCCGTTACCCGCGCCCCCTGGATCTCCGCCCGGATCTCGTTCTTGAACTTCTCGGCCATTTCCTCCGCCAGATTAAATGCGTCTTGTTTGGCCAGTTCCATCGTTCTGTTTGAAACTATCAGGGTTTGGGCAAGAAACGAAACTACCACAACGGCGGTAACCAGGAAGAATATTTTTGTTTTCAGACTCAGATTGCTAAACATCGTTGGCTATCCTCATAATCAGGAAGAAATTCTAGATATATGTACTGTTTTAAAATATCAGATATCGAAACAGCAACCTTGGATATGGTTATCAATATATATATCATTATGATTAAAAAATCTCAACCACTCCATGCGGTTCGCTGTCCGGCCCACGGCAATTTTACATCTACCGCAACAAACCTCCGGTTCGACCACACGGACGATTCTGCGGAGTTGCAAGTAAAATTCATAAAATTGCGCAAACTACGGCGACCGTCGAACCAAAGGTTCGTCGAACCTTTGGTTCGCGCAGCCCGATAATCGGGATTTTTGCGTTGCTGATGGCGCAAAAATCCACAAGCGCAACAGGCTGCCAGGTAAGCCCGGAAGGCAGGGTTATGGTCCCCGCCCGATGCGCGGCGGCGGCAAAAACGCGGATACCGGCGGTCCGGACACGGCCAAACGGGGTCAGCCCCCGGAGGGGTCGCGCACTTTGTGCGCGAGCGCAAGGGATTGAAGCGGTATCCTTTTGCCCGTTTTGGGTTGTCGGGCAAAAGATACAAGCGTAAAGCCCGGTCCGGCCGCATCAAATTGTTGGCGCGGCCGGATGCGCCCATATTCCGGATTGAATTAAATCGCTGTTCCCGTCCCGGAAAGCCTTTACGAGGCGGCTGTTTTCTGTGTATACTTTTCGTGTTGAAAAACACAAGGACATTTAAAAGGAGCGGGATATGAAAAAGAAGGATTGGGAAATTTTTCTGGAAGACGGGCGGGCCTTTCACCGGACGGCAAAGGGCAGCCTGAAGCGGCCCGGGGTTTTTACGCCGGAACTGGTACAGAACATAGCGGCCATGGGTATTGAAAAATACTTTATGGCGATCTTTACGCACCGGGGTTTACTGCCGCGCAACCATACTATGGGTGATCTAATCGACGAGGCAAAAACATTTATGGTAATACCGGCGGATCTGGAAGCATCCCTGCGTTATTTTGATTCCCTTCAATCCATCTGTTCCGTGGATTATTTTACGATTACAAAACCTGTTCAGGAAGAAGCGCCGCGTTTTGTGGAAGCTATCGACCGGGTGGCAGTGCTCGCGGAACAGGAATTATGCGCCGGATAAAGGTACTTGACACAACGCTGAGGGACGGGGATCAGGCGGCGGGTTTTGCCTTTTCAGCGGAAGCTAAATACACGCTTGCCCGCGCGCTTGCTGTGGCGGGCGTTGATATTATTGAAACGGGATTTCCGCTTTCCAACAGCGCGGACTTCGAGGTGTGCCGTAACCTCGCGCGGGAAATTTCAGAGTTTCCCGTTTCCGGCGGAAAAAACGGGGATACTGTGTCCCGGCCCCTTACCGCGGTGATGTGCCGGGGCCGTGCGGAGGATATACGGCAAAGCGCCGAAGTATTTGCCGGGGGTGTTCCCGGCATTCTGCATATTTCCCTGCCGGTTAGTCGAATCCATATTACCGAAAAATTGGGAAAAACTGAAACGGAACTTATCGACATGGCGGCGGAAGCGGTTTCTTTCGCGAGAGGATTTGTGCCGCTGGTGGAACTGGGCGCCGAAGATTCGGGGCGCGCCGGCAGGAATTTTCTGCGGGAATACTGCGAGGCCGGCGCCGGGGCAGGGGCCGCCGTTATCAATATTTCCGATACCCTGGGCATTCTCGCGCCGGAAGAACTGGCCGCCCTGGTTTGTTTTCTCCGCGAAACCGTTCCCGCCTTTACCGCCGGTTCTTCAACCGGATCTCCGGCCGATTCTCCGGGCGCGCGGCTAAGCGTTCACTGCCACAACGATTTGGGGCTTGCCTGCGCGAATACCCTTGCCGCGGTAGAGGCCGGGTGCGGCCAAATTGAGGTGTCCGTCCTGGGGATCGGCGAGCGGGCGGGCAACGCCGCGCTTGAAGAGGTGGCGGCAAACCTTGACGCCCGGCCCGGCATGTACCGCGCCGTAACCGGCCTTTTCCCCGAAAAGATCGCCGCGCTTGTCCCGCTTGTCATGAAAGCCTCGGGGACCGGCGTTTCGCCCATGAAGCCCCTTTCGGGCTGGAATGTCCGCGCCCACGGTTCCGGGATTCACCAGCAGGGATTATCGCGAAACGCCGGCGTCTACTCCCCGCCGGTCCTGGAACGCTGGGCGATGACTCCCGAACGGATAGTGCTTTCCCGCCATTCGGGACAGGCGGGGGTGCGGATATTTGCGCGGCGTTACTGCGGCATCGATCTTGATGACGGGGCTTTGGCTGCCGTTACCGGTGAGATAAAAGCCGCGCCCGGAACGGCAACGGGAATAACGGAACTGCTCCGCATCCTCCTGAAGCTGGGAAAATTGCCGGCGGGTTTCCCACAGCCCCTAGTCTGTGTTTTCTTTGCCGAAACCCAGGAACGGACGGCGGATAAAATAGAATTTACCATTAGGGCATCGGTAAGCGCCGGTGAAAGTCCCGCAGCAGAAACGCTAAACGTTTCCGGCGAAGGCGCGGATGAACCGGCGGCGGTTCTGGAAGCCCTTAAAACAACGGCGCGTTTGTGCGGGAAGGACAATTCAGAAAACGCGGATTTCGCCATACGCAGAACGGAAATAAGCGCCTACGGAAAACGCATACGGCTTTACGCCGAACCGGGCATTAACGGCAAATTTTACGGCATAGAACGCACCGGCATTTCGGCGGGGTATCTGCTCTTTGCCTGCGGCCTTGACGCTATTAACGCAAATTACGCGGAACTATTTATGCGCGGATGTCCCGCTCATATAACATGATCCGGCGAAGGAACGCCGCTGCCGATGGAATCGAGTACCGCGTCAATGGCTTCCTCGCTGTCGATGCGGCCGAACCACCAGTTCTCCGGGTATACCGCCAGGGCTGGTCCCCGGTCGCAGACCCGCAGGCAGCTTGTGCTTGACACGGCAACGTCGGCCATTTCCCGGTCGGACAGTTCTTCCTGGAGGTACTGCAAAAGCTGCGGGCCTCCTCCTTTGGCGCACATTCCCTGCGGCGTTCCGTTCAGCCTGAAAGACGCGCACACAAAAATATGATGTTTTGGTTTTGTCATAATATCACTCCTTAAAACAAATACAACTAATTATTTTCATTTAAGGGAGGGGGGGCTGTTACCATACGGCGGGTGTAAATAACGGGGCCGCCGTCCGCCCCCCCCGCGCCGGAGCCTCCTCGTGCCGCAAGCGGCCCTGCGGGGTCTCCGGCTACCCCCCGGCCATGTTAAGCGCCGCAGCCCAGGCCGCTGCCGGTGCAGGAAACGCCCCTGCCGCATTTTCCCGGAACGGCCTGGTAGACGCGGGGAAGGCCGCGGCCTTCAAGCAGGGGTTTCGCCATCTCACCGATAAGCCCGTCTCCGGCAAGCACCCTGATCCCCCGCGCCTCCAGGATCCGCCTTGGGTTCGGCCCGCAGTCGCTGACCAGAACGGCAAAACAGTCGCCCAGCGTATCGGCCATTTCTTCCCAGCGGCCGTTGCCCGAACCGGGCCGGGGAGCCGGCCGCCGCTCCCGGATCACCGCCCTGCCGTCTTCAAGGGCGGCTATCCACAGTTCCGCCGCTTCTCCCAGGTGGCAGTTCACCAGCAGCCCTTCCCTGGAAGCCGCCGCCAGGTACGGCCGCCCGGAAACCGGCTTTACCGCCCGCACCCTCTCCAGCAGTTCCGCTGCTTCTCCCCGATTGTGGCAGCCCAAAAAACCCAACGCATCCGCGCGGCAGCGGGCGCAGTGGGACATCTGGGGCAGGTATTTACCCGCGGCCCCGCGCAGTATCTGTACCTGCCCGGCGGACGGGGACTCGATGTGTTCAAATGCCGTCCCCTTTACCGGTATAACGGGAATGCAGTTTTGAATGTCCGCGCCAAGGGCCGCCGTACAGGAGGCAATCTCTTCTACATGATGATCGTTTACGCCGGGAATGATCACGGTGTTGATCTTTACGATAGTTCCCAGGGATTTAAGGAGCCTTACCGCTTCCGTCTGGCGGCGCAGCAGTATTTCCGCCCCCGAAACACCCCGGTACACCTTTGGCCCAAAGCGGACCCATGCGTAGATCCGCGCGCCAATTTCGGGATTCACGGCGTTGACCGTAATGGTAACATGGGAAAGGCCGAGCCGCCCGATACGGTCGATGTAATCGGGAAGGGCCAGGCCGTTGGTCGCGGCGCAGAGCAGTATTTCAGGGTGCCGCTCACGGATCAATTCCAGGGCGGCAAGGGTTTCTTCGGGATTGGCAAAGGGATCGCCGGGCCCGGCGATCCCGGCGACAGCGATACTGTTGTTTCTCTCCAGCGCCAGATCAAAATAACGCGAGGCCTCAAAAGGGGAAAGA
Source organism: Treponema sp. (assembly GCA_031278025.1). Next base: position 14,936 of record JAITLF010000069.1, on the reverse strand, counting down.
ACCGTACTTGTTACCCCGGGCCTGCTTTCATTCACGCAGTCATAGGCGCGGCTGCAGAAATTACACCGCACATTGCACTTTGGCGCCACGGGCAGGTGAATCCTCGCGCTACGCCGACGGGCATTGCTGTTAAAACAGGGATGGTCGTGTATATCCATCGTGATGCCTCTCAAATATAGGTGTACCCCGAAGAAAACCGGTCCTGCTTTTCGCGCATAAATGCGTTACAAATAAGATCGAAAAGATTCATGGAGCCTCGATAGCCCAGGTGGAGGATGCGCTGCCCCCCGATTCTGTCGTGGATAGGAAAGCCGCAGCGAACCAGGGGAACATTGAGACTGCGCGAAAGGAACAGCCCCTTGCTGTTACCGATAACAATATCGGGCCGCAGCGCTTCCGCCCTTTCCAGTATGTACGCAAAATCCGCGTCGCCGGCGGTTTCGGTTTCCTGTTTTGTGTTTCGCAGAACGCCCCGGATCCGGCCGGCGAACGCGGCGCCCGGCGCTCCGGTAGCGGCGATAACCGGGATCATGCCGATCTCGTCCAGGAAGGAAGCCATAGCCGCGGTAAAATCTTCCTCGCCGTAGATGAGCGCCCGTCTGCCGCTGACGTATTTGTGGCCGTCGATGTAGGCGTCGATCAGGCGGGAGCGCTGCTTTTCCCAGACAGGGGGAATGTCCCTGCCCGAAAATTCCGCGAGGGTTTTAAAAAACGCATCGCAGTTTTCAATGCCGATGGGAAGTTCCCGCCTTGCAAGGGGTACGCCGCGCGCCGTTTCAAGCCATTGCCCGGCGTCCTCTCCGCGCGTATCCCCGGCCATTTTCCCCAGGTAAATTGTCCCGGCGGCTTCTCCCATTTTCCTGATGTCGTCCAGGGCCGTACCTCCGGGCGGCAGTTTCCGGTACGTTTCCCAGCTGCCGCCGTCAAGCGATTCCGAATAATCGGGGAGCAGGGTATAGGCCGCGCCCGGTGTAAATGACTGTAATATGGCGTGGAGTTCCCTAAGGTCCTCGGCGGAGACAAAACCCGAAATCACATTAATACGTTTTCCCTTATTCACGGGCGCGGGGCCGGGTGTTTCCGGTGCGGCTTCCGCCAAAGAACCGACAACCGCGCGGATCGCCTCGTGAAAGCCGTCCATGTGGGTACCCCGGTAACTCGGGGTAGAGGCGTAGAAGACGACAGGATTGCTGCCGCCGGTGTTCCGCGTTCCCCGGCCGCGTTCGGCCAGGTACTGCCTGAGGTAAAGGGAAACATCTTCCCCGATAGTCTCCGCGAGGCATGTTGAGGTAATGCCTATTGCCTGGGGGCGGTAGGAACGGGATACATTGTCAAGGGCGGTAAAGAGATTGTCCCTGCCGCCGAAGATCGCCGCGGACTCGGTAAAGTTCGATGAGGCAATGTCAATGGGTTCGCGGAAATGGCTTATGCCGTAGCGCCTGATATAGGTGGAACAGCCCTGCGAACCGTGGATGAGCGGGATACAGCCGTCAATGCCGCGCAGAACCATGCAGGCCCCCAGGGGCGCGCAAAGCTTGCAGGCGTTCCGTGTCGATACAAAAGAATCAAAGACGGCGGATGTATTTTTTACTGAAATATCGGAAACACTGTTCATACTATTGCTCCCGCGTTCAATTTTCCCGCCGCGATTCTCGCCGGGGAATACTTCCATACGGGACTCGTTACCGAGGCGTGTACTTCACGCGCAAAGTTAAGCATCCCCGCGTATCCGGCCAGGGCTTCCTTGCGTTCATGGTTGTGATCGCAAAAGGCAATTCCCATTTTATAGGCAATGGGCCTTTCCTTGACGCCGCCGATCAAAAGATCGGCGCCCTTCTCCAGAACAAAGCCCGAAAGTTCAAGCGGATTGGTGTCGTCAAGGATCACCGTTCCCTCGCAGGTGATCTCTTTCAGGTATTCGTAGTCTTCCGGGGAACCGGTCTGGGAACCGGCCACCACCGTTTCCATGCCCAGATGACGCAGGGCCTTGACCATGGAAAATGCCTTAAAGCTGCCCCCCACATACACCGCGGCTTTCTTCCCTTCCAGGTCCTTCCGGTATTGGGCAAGAACGGGAAGAAGGGCCGAAAGCTCCGTTTGTACCAGTTCACGGGTGTTTTTTATAATACTTTCACTGTTAAAAAATTCCGCCACATCGTAGAGGGCGCGCGTCATGTCCTCTATGCCGAAATACGACACCCGGATAAACGGGATGCCGTACTTCTCCCGCATCATCCCGGCCAGGTAAGTCATGGAGCCGGAACACTGCACCACGTTGAGTTTCGCGCGGTGGGCGCGCCCTATCTCGGCAACCCGGCCGTCCCCCGTAAGGCAGGCCGTTACCTCGACGCCCATGCGCCGGTAATAGTCCTTGATGATCCAGGTTTCCCCGGCAAGGTTGAATTCCCCCAGAATATTGATGCTGAAAGGCGAAACAGAAGTAGTGTTATCCTTTCCGGTAAGTTTGAACGCGGCTTCGCAGGCCGCCCTGTACCCGTCCTTCTTGGTTCCCTTAAAGCCCTCGGAATGCACCGGAATAACCGGTATCCCCGTTTCCCTTTCGGCCCGGGCGCATACCGCCTCCACATCGTCCCCGATAAGGCCGATAATGCAGGTGCAGTACACAAAAGCGGCTTTCGGCTTGTAGGCCCCGATAAGTTCGGCAAGCGCGGCGTAGAGTTTCTTTTCGCCGCCGTAGATCACTTCCTCCTCCCGTAAATCGGTGGAAAAACTCATGCGGTGCAGTTCCGGCCCGCTGGAAAGGCTGCCCCTCAGTTCCCAGGTGTACGCCGCGCAGCCTATGGGGCCGTGAATAAGGTGCAGCGCGTCCGCGATGGGGTACAGCACCACCCTGGATCCGCAAAACACGCAGGCCCGCTGGCTTACCGATCCCGCGGTACTGGCCTTTTCACATTCCAGCGCGTAGGTATCCTTCCCCTTTTCGAGTACCTGCCTCTCCCGCGCCTTTAATATTTCAACCATCATCGTACTCCTTCCCATAAAGAGGGGGAAGCCTCCCCCTGCGCCGGAGCCCTCCGGTCTCCGTCTACCCCCTCTGCGGGGGACACCCCCGCAACGCCCCCAAACCCTCGCTAACTTCTTCACTCCTCACTTCTCACTTATTCACTATTCACATCACCAATTCAAACTTTTCTTCGGGCGCGTCGCGATCCTGGCGGTCCATTATTTTGTCCAGTACCTTGATGAGAAGCGCCAGGCCTCCCCGGTAACCGGTGATCGGGATGTACGAATGGCCTACCCGGTCGTAAATGGGAAAGGCGGCGCGGATCAGCGGAATATCCATATCCCTGGCTATGTACTTGCAGTAAGTGTTGCCAAACAAAAGGTCCGGTTTATCGTTCTGCAAAAGCTGGTGCAGGTAGAAAAGATCCGCCTGGGGCCCGCACCTGACGGCCGCCCCCTCTCCGGCCAGTTCCTTTATCCGCCGCTCCCACTTTGCCCCGGCCGGCGTACCGGTAACAACGTGAAGTACCCTCATCCCGGCGTCCCCACAAAATTGCGCCAGGCCCAGCAGGATGTCCGGGTCGCCCATAAGGGAAACTTTTTTTTCGTAAAGGTACTGCGCCTTGTCACAAAGCACGTCCACAAGCTGCCCCCGCTCAACGCGCAGGCTTTCGGGAACCGTAACTCCCGCTGTTTTTCGCAGGGTATCCACAAAGGCGTCGGTAGCCGTTATGCCGATGGGAAGGTCCATAACCGTGGTTTTAACCCTGCATTTGGTGTCCAAAAGCTGCGCCGCCTGAAAAGTTCCCGCCCGGCCCAGCGCCAGGGCATAACGCGAATCCCCGGAAAGGGCGATCCGTTCCTTCGTGGTTCCTCCCCTGGGGTACATATAAAACTTGCCGTCCATGGGCGCGTTCACCACCCCCGACGTATCGGGGTACATGATGTACTCAATGCCCATTTCTTCGGCAATGCGCTTGATTTCCGCCATATCGCTGGGTTCGATAAACGAGGGCAGCAGGGTAACGGCATTGTTTTTCTTTCCCGTGTTCTTCGCGAAATTCTGTACCATTGCCGTCAGCATATTGGCGTAACCGGTAACATGGGAACCTTTAAAACTTGGCGTGCTGGCGTACATCACCGTCTTTCCCGGGGGTATCTTGTTGTCCGCCGCCGCCCTGTTGATTATCTGGGAAAGATCGTCGCCGATAACCTCCGAAAGGCAGGTAGTGTTTACCGCGATAATGTCCGGGTTGTAAAGGGCAAAGATGTTGTTGATCGATTCCAGAAGATTCGCCTGCCCGCCGAATACGGAAGCCCCCTCGGTAAAAGAACTGGTACTTGCCATGATCGGTTCGGCGTAGTGCCTGGTCAGGGCGCTCCGGTGATACGCGCAGCACCCCTGCGATCCGTGGCTGTGGGGCAGGCAGCGGTGAACGCCCAGCGCCGCGTACATGGCCCCCACCGGCTGGCAGGTTTTCGCGGGGTTGATGGTCAGGGCCGTTCTCTCGGCTACTTCCCTGGGCGTATGTCTTAAAAGCATAGTTTCTCCTTTTTACACATAAACCACACACATACTTCTACACATACCCGTAGGCCGCGGAAAGTTCCGGGCTTTCGTCCCAGGGGGCCTTTGTAAATTTAAAGGCGTTACAGTTTAGGAGCCGGTCAATTTCCCGGTAAAAGTTTATCGCCCCCCGGTAACCGGCAAAGGGCCCCATGTAGTCGTAACTGTGGAGCTGTTTCATGGGGATTCCCCGTTTCTGGACCACGTACTTTTCCTTGATCCCCGCGCACACAAGATCGGGGTGATACCGGTCCAGGAGTTCCTCAAGCTCATAGTGATTACAGTCGTCGATAACAAGGGCGCTGTTTTTCATTTCGGCCATCATGCCCCGGTAATCGCTGAAGGTAAAACCTTCCGCTTCCCGCCTTGCCTTTTCTTCCGGGGAAAGCCTCGGGCGGTAACGTTCCGGATCGGCTTCCACGCTAAGCTCCTCGATATTCCGGGAGTCGGCGTCTACCACAATGGAGGGTATCACCCTGCGGCCCTCGTAATCGTCCCGGTGGGCAAACTCGTAGCCTGCGGACAGTATGCTGACGCCTATTTCCCCGAGCAGTTCCTGGTAGTGATGGGCGCGGGAACCTCCCACGTAGAGGACGGCCGTCTTTCCCCCGCAGCGGGACTTTACCTCAAGGCGTACTTTTTCTACGGCCGCCATTTCCCGTTCGATAAGGGCTTCGGTCCGGGCGATCAGGACATCGTCCTGGTAGTACTGCGCGATTTTCCGCAGCGATTTGGACGTGGCCGCCGCTCCGACAAAATTCACCTTGAACCAGGGGATGCCGTACTTCTTCTCCATCATTTCCGCAAGGTAGTTGATGGATCTGTGGCACATAACCACATTGAGATCCGCGGTATGGGCCGAGGAAAATTCATCGTAGGTGGAGTTGCCGGAAAATGTTGAATGAAGGGTAAGGCCGCAGCCGGCGACAATACGCTCAATTTCAAAGGCGTCGCCGCCGATGTTGTATTCGCCCAAAATGTTGAACCTGAACTGCCCCGGCTTGGAGAACTCATCATTGACGCCCACCACATCCGTAAAAACCTTGTTGTTCGCCACGTGGTGTCCGGCGCTTTGGCTTACCCCCTTGTACCCCTCGCAGGAAAACCCGAAGATGTTAATGTCCGGGTACTTCTCCTCCATGGCGCGGGCCACCGCGTGAACATCGTCGCCGATAAGCCCCACCGGGCAGGTGGCGAAAATACCGATGGCTTTGGGGTGGAACAGGGCTACCGCCTCGTCAATGGCGGCCCTGAGTTTCTTCTCGCCTCCAAAGATTATCTCCTCTTCCTGTAAATCCGTGGACATGGCGTAGGTCATATAGTTCGGATCGCTATCGGTATAGGGCCTGGTCTGGTTCCGCCGGGTAAGCCAGCTGTAAAAACCGCAACCAATCGGGCCGTGGGTTATCTGCAGTATATCCCGTGTCGGGCCCAGCACCACGCCCTTACAGCCCGCGTAGGCGCAGCCCCTCATGGTGATAATTCCGGGAACAGTTCTGGTGTTCGCCAGAATCTCCGGCACCTCATCTTCCCCTTCAACCTTGTTGACGATTATCTGTTTTGCGCGTTTCCTGGCAACCTTGGGCGGATACCTTTCCAGCACTTCCGCCCTGAACTCCGCCGTTGTATCCAAGTCTATCGCCTGTGTCATAATTCCTCCTCTTTCCAATCAACAGCCAGCAATGGCATTGTCCGGTATCCCCCACCATCCGCGTTAACCCGCGTAATCTGTGTCCCCCCGTACATCGATCATTATTAATTGATTATTGTTAATTGCTTATTGATCCAGCACATCGTGCCCGCTCTCGCCGGTACGGATCCGCCAGGCCTCGCTGACCGGCATGACAAATATTTTGCCGTCCCCGCTCCTGCCGGTTTTGTTCACGCTGATTATGGTATTTACTACTATTTTTACCAGCTTGTCCGGAACAACGATATTTATCATGCGCTTGGGAACAAGCCGCCCCTGTATACCCAGTTCCTGAACCATATCCTCGTACCGTTCCGCGGCGCCCTCAATGTACCTTGGAACCTCGATAGTACCTTTGCCGCGCCCCAGACATTCCTTGGCGTAGAGGGAGGTGATCCAGGAGTCCGCGAGGGCCCGCTTTGTCTGGTTGATCTTGTTCATGCGGATAATGGCCATAACTTCTTTCATATCTTTTCCTCCGGAATTTCCCCGGAAGCCCCGGTGTCCGGCGCTTCCTTCAATCCTGAACTTATGGTATACACGTCATCCACCGGCGACACAAATATTTTTCCGTCACCGTAGGAACCCTTTCCGGTTTTCGCCGTTTCCATAATTTTCCTGACGACAAATTCCTTCTCGCCGTCCTTTACCACCATGAGCAGTAATTCTTTCGGAATCTCGTCGTAGGTTACTTCCCCTATCTTGATGCCCCGCTGCTTTCCCCGGCCCGAAACATTCATCCGCGTTACCGCCGGAAACCCGTCCGCCATAAGGGCCGCCATAACTTCATCGGCTTTCTCCGGCCGCACAATCGCTCTTATCATTACCATGTCGCTCTCCTGTTTTGCCGGCCGCGCCTCAGTCGGCAATACCGAATTCCATCAAAAGTTTTTCCAGTTCCGAAATTTCCAGGGGCTTTGGAATAATAAACATTTTGTTTTCTTCAATAGCCTTTGCCAAACTCCGGTATTCATCGGCCTGATTCACCGCGGGATCAAAATCAATAACCGTTTTCTTGTTTATCTCCGCGCGCTGAACCATGTTGTCACGCGGCACAAAATGTATCATCTGGGTCCCCAGCTTTTCCGCCAGCGCGCCTATCAGTTCCGCTTCCCGGTCAACCTTGCGGCTGTTACAGATAAGCCCGCCCAGGCGCACCGAACCGGCTTCGGCGAATTTCATGATCCCCTTGCAGATGTTGTTTGCCGCGTACATAGCCATCATTTCTCCGGAACAGACAATGTAGATTTCTTCGGCCTTGCCGTCCCGTATGGGCATGGCAAAACCGCCGCAGACCACATCGCCCAGCACATCGTAAAAAGTGTAATCCAGTTTGTACTGGGCGTCGAAAGCGCCCAGCTGTTCCAGCAGGTTTATCGAGGTAATAATACCCCTACCCGCGCAGCCCACTCCCGGTTCGGGCCCCCCGGATTCCACGCAACGGGTTCCCTTAAACCCAACCTTGACTACATCTTCCAGATCAAGGTCCTCGCCCTCGGTACGAAGCGTATCGAGTACCGTTTTCTGCGCAAGGCCGTTTAACAGTAATCGTGTTGAGTCGGCTTTCGGGTCGCAGCCGACAACCATCATGTTCTTTCCCATTTCGGCCAGGGCGGCCACCGTGTTCTGGGTCGTCGTTGACTTGCCGATGCCCCCCTTCCCGTAAATCGCTATCTTTCTCATCCCTTTTTACTCCGCGTAACACAATCCGTGCGATATTTATCGCCGCGATCAGAGATCGCCGCTTTCATAGTATAGCAAGAACCGTGCCAGGTTTTGGGAATTTGGGCGCATCCGGCCCGGCCTTATCGTACAGACGCCGGGCCGGACCGGGCTATGCGGGGCTCCGCTGCCGCTCCGGCCTCCTCACCCCGCCTGTGGCGGGGTTGCGGAGGCCGCTTCGCGCCCCTCCTGTCAGCCCTTTGGTCTGGCAATTAGAGGAAAGATTCATGTGCCGCTATGCAGCGGCACGGAATTGTCCCTTGCGCGCTTGCGCCATTTGTTATATTAATCTAATAATTGTTACATTGCGGTAATATAAGGTACATTTATGTATGAAAATTTTCCGGAAAAAGCGGTGGAAAAATCGGTGTTATGCGGATTCACCCTTGCAATTTTTTTAAAAATACGGCTAATTTGTCTCTGGTGAGGAAAAACAACACGAATGCAGGAAAAATCGCATACCAACGGCGAAGACGGGGACAGACCCCTCCGTCCGGATCGGCATGAACACGAACGCGGCCGGGAAGGATTGGCGCTGCTCTTCGAGATAAGCAAACTGCTCTCCGCCCCGGCACACATTGAAAATGTGTTAAAGTCCGTGCTGGACCGGCTTGCCGCCCATCTGGGAATCATCCGGGGGATGATCACCATCGTAAACCGGTCCAGCAGGGAAATCGCCATAGCCGAAGCCTGGGGGCTGGACGGTTCCCAAAAGAACCGGGGCCGTTATTCCCCGGGCGAAGGCGTTACCGGAAGAGTCATCGAGACCGGCAACCCCGTCGCCGTCAAGCGCATTGCCGACGAGCCGCTTTTTCTCAACCGCACCGGGGCGCGGAGAAACGCCGATACCAGGGATATTTCCTTTGTATGCGTACCCATCCGCGCCGGCGCGGAGGTCATCGGCGCAATAGGCGTGGACCTGCCCCATACCCCCGAAAGCCTCGATTACGAGGTCCGCGTACTCAGCATAGTCGCCGCGTCGATCAGCCAGGTAGTCCGGCTCCACCAGGCGATGCACGAAGAAATGGAGGATCTCAAGGCGGAAAACAGCCGGCTTGAAGCGCGGTTGCGCACGGTAATGAGACGGCACGGAACCCAGGCCCGCAGGGTAATCGGCAATTCAAAGGCCATGCAGAATCTCTACCAGCAGGTAGAACAGGTGTGCGGAACCGGCGCGACAGTATTACTGCTGGGAGAAAGCGGCGTCGGCAAGGAGCGCGTTGCCGGCGCTATCCATTACGCATCCCCCCGGTCCGGGGAGGCCTTTATCAAGGTAAACTGCGCGGCCATTCCGGAAAGCCTTATCGAGTCGAGCCTTTTCGGCCACGAGAAGGGCGCCTTTACCGGGGCCGTTTCCCGGCACAGGGGCTACTTTGAACAGGCGGACGGCGGGACCATATTTCTCGATGAAATAGGCGAACTGCCGCTTTCAGTACAGTCTAAATTCCTGAGGGTCCTCCAGGAACGGGAATTCGAGCGTGTCGGCGGCAGCGATACTGTCAGGGTGGACATCCGGATAATCGCGGCGGCCAACAGCGATCTGCACAGGCGCATCGGAGAGGGAAGTTTCCGCGAGGACCTCTATTACCGCCTCAGCGTTTTTCCGCTGACCATCCCGCCGCTCCGGGAACGGAAAACCGACATCATGCCCCTTGCCGGGTATTTTATCGAACAGTTTTCCGCCCGCTACCACCGGCACATTCACGACATATCGCCCGCCGCGGCCGATCTTATGACCGAATACTCCTGGCCGGGCAATGTGCGGGAATTGCAGAACTGTATCGAGCGGGCGGTCATCCTCTGCACCGGCGGGACCATATACAGCAATCACCTGCCGCCGGTCTTGCAGAAAAAGCGCTTTGCCGAAATAGACGGCGCAGACCCCGGATCCGGCCGGGAAGAAACGCGGCGCACCCTTAAAGAGGCCCTTGAATCGGTGGAACGGGAACTGATCGCCCGGGAACTAAACTGGACCAGGGGGAATATTTCCCGGGCCGCCGCCAACCTCGGCATTTCCGAACGGATCATGGGCCTGCGCGCCGTCAAATACGGACTTAAGCCGGACCGGAAAAGCCGCTGATTCTTTCTCCGGAGAAACAGGGGACGGTTCTTCCCTCTTGAAAGCGCAAGGGATAGAAGCGGTATCCTTTTGCCCGTTGCGGGATGTCGGGCAAAAGATACAAGCGGATAGCCCGGTTTTCGGCGCTTTGCGCCGAAAATGCGCCCAAATTCCCCCTCTTCACCGCTGCCTCTCTGTCCGCTATTGTCTCTGGCCCCCCAACCCTGGTATTATGAAATACGGATAACAGAATGAAAGAAACTACGCAATCGTTAGGGATAAATATCGGTTCCACCAGCCTGAAAATGGTTTTGGTAGAGAATAACAAGGTAAAGTGGAGCGCCTTTACCCCGCATGAGGGGGATTTTGCCGCGGCGGTGAGAAAGCTGCTCACGGAAGGGCGGATCCCGGAGGGTACGCCTACTCTGGTAACCGGCAACGAGGGCCGGTATATGTTTGACGCGGCGGGAACGCTGGAGCCTCTGTGTACCGAGGCGGCTATCAGGGCGCTGGGACTGGAGGCCGGCGCGGTGGTAAGCATGGGCGGGGAGGACCTCGTGGTCTACTCGCTGGACGCTTCCGGCAAGATCATCAACAATTTTTCCGGGAACAAGTGCGCTTCCGGCACCGGGGAATTTCTTAAACAGCAGCTTGCCCGCATGGACATGACCCTGGACGACATCGACCGGGTAAGCGACGAGGCGAAGGTCTATCCGCTTTCCACACGCTGTTCGGTGTTTATGAAGAGCGACTGTACCCACCGGCTGAACAAGCGCGAAGCTACTAAAGACGATATTGTACTGTCGCTGTCGGACGTGATGGCCGTCAAGGTTATCGACTTTCTAAAACGCGCCAAAATCACAAGCGGCCGCGTGGTACTTGCCGGGGGTATCACCCTGAACCGGCACATTATCCGCTTTATCCGGGAAAAAGCGCCCGGCATTGAATTTATCATCCCCGGCGAGGCGCCGGTGTTCGAGGCGCTGGGCGCGGCGGTTCTGGCGGCCCAAAGCGGCAGCCCGCTCCCGCCGGTAGAAAAACTGCTCAAGCCGAACGCCGTCCGTTTCGGAACCCTGGGCGCCCTGATCGAATGGGAAGGCAAGGTCAGGTTTTTCGAGGCGAAAGAGGGAAAGGTGCGCGCCGGCCGCGGATACATACTGGGCGTTGACGGCGGTTCTACTACGACCAAGGCCTGTCTTGTCGATACGGAAACCGACGAGATCGTGGCAAGCCACTACGGCCGTACCCACGGCGATCCGGTAAAGGCCCTGAAGGAATGCCTCCGCGTTATCCAGGAAAAGGTTGTCGCCGATACGGGCGGCAAGGACGTGGACATTCGTCTTGTGTCGACCACCGGCTCCTCCCGTGAAATACTCGGCGTGTTTCTGGAAACGCCCGGCGTCTACAACGAGATCATCGCCCACTCGGTGGGAACTACCTATTTTGACGCGGAGGTGGAGACGATCTTCGAGATTGGCGGACAGGACGCGAAGTACGTGCTGCTGAAAAACGGGGTGCCTATCGACTACGCGATGAACGAGGCGTGTTCGGCCGGGACCGGCTCTTTCCTGGAAGAAAGCGCGTCCGGGGATCTTTCGATACACAGCGCGAAGGACATCGGCCCCATTGCGCTGAAAGCCGACGCGCCCTGCAAATTCGGCGAACACTGTTCCGCCTTTATCAACAGCGATATACGCAAGGCGGTTCAGCAGGGGGCAAGCAGGGAAAACATCACCGCCGGAATCGCCTGCTCCATTGTTTCCAACTACCTGAACCGGGTGGTGGGAAACCGTACCATCGGCGGGAAGATCTTCCTGCAGGGCGGCGTGGCGAAAAACCCGGCGGTTCCCCTGGCCTTCGCCATGCTCCTGGACAAGGAAATACTGGTGCCCCCCGCGCCGGAACTTATGGGCTGCTTCGGCGTCGCGCTGCTGGCAAAGCGGAAAAACGCGGCCGGCCTTCTGGAAGAAAAGACCGTGATCATCGACGAACTTATCAACCGGGAGATCGGCTACGAGCGGGTCTTTACCTGCCAAAGCTGCGAAAATCGCTGCCCCATCCAGGTGCTGTCGGTGGGCGGAACATCCCCGGACAAAGGCCGCAGCAAGTATATGTTCGGCGGCCGCTGCAACAAGTACACCAACATGCGCAAACACGTAAAGGATGTCCCGGTTTTCGACTATGTTGAAAAGCGGCAGCATTTACTGTTCGGGGAATACGCCGCCCCCGTAGCGGCGGAATACCGGCGGGGTTTTACCGTCGGCATTCCCCGCTGCTTTTCCACGCACACCCTGTACCCCCTCTATTCGTGGTTCTTTTACGAGCTGGGCATCAGGACCGTTCTTTCCACGGAGGTGGTCCACGCCGGGGTTGCCCGCTCCGAATCGACGTACTGCTTCCCCGCGGAAATTGCCCACGGCGCGGTTCAGGACTGCCTTGACAAGGGCGCGGATTATGTGCTGCTCCCCCATTTCCGCGATATGCCCAGCTATGAGGAAGAGGTGCACGCGAACTTCTGCCCCATAACGCAGGCCCTGCCTTATTACATCGAAAAGGCGTTTCCCGAAATTGACAGAAACAGATTTCTGCCCCTGGTGGTGAGCTTTAAATTCGGGGAGGGGAAGGCCCTTGAACTCTTTACCCTGATGAACGAGCGGCTGGGCATAGGCGAAGAAGAGACAAGGGCCGCCTTTGAGAAGGCCCTGGCAAAACAGCGGGAATTTTTTGCCGCGGCCCGTGAGCTTGGGAAAGAGGCGCTGGACGAGGCCCGCAAGGCGGACCGGCCGGTAATCGCCCTTTTGGGGCGGCCCTACAACGCCTTTACCCCGGAGGCGAACATGGGCATCCCCCGGAAATTCTCCACCCGGGGGTACTCGGTAGTACCGTTTGACATACTGCCCTTCAACGGCGAAGATATTTTTCCCAATATGTACTGGTACTACGGCCAGCAGGACGTAAAATCCGCGGCGCTGTTAAAAAAAGAAAACAACATCTATGTTACTTATATAACAAACTTTTCCTGCGCGCCCGATTCGTTCATCCTCCACTACATCAAGTGGATCATGGGGCAGAAACCTTTCCTGGTGCTGGAACTGGACTCCCACTCCGCCGACGCCGGGATCGATACCAGGGTGGAGGCGTTTCTGGACATCATTGACGGCTACCGGGCAAAGAAGGACGACCTGGAGGCGGAACGCTACAGCAACGGCTGGCGTTTTGTGTACGATCCCCAAGCCGCCGCCGGGGACGATGTGCGTATAGATAACGACAAAACCGGGGAGAAGGTCCGTATCCGGGGCAACAAGCGGGTGCGGGTTCTGCTTTCCAACATGGGGGCCATCTCCACCGAATACATGGGGGCGGCGGTGCGCAGCCTTGACATCAACGCGGAGGCGCTGCCGGTGGCCACCGCCAAAACCGTGCAGGTTGCCCGCGCCCACGCCTCCGGGAAGGAATGCGTGCCGAGCCATCTGGTGCTGGGAAGCGCCCTTCAGTTCTTCGCGAGCGAAAAGTACCGCAAGGACGAGCTTTACCTGCTCTTTGTCCCGATTACCACCGGGCCCTGCCGGACCGGGCAGTATTATGTGTACTACGAGAATCTGTTCCGGGATCTGCGGCTTGAAAACGTAGTGGTATTTATTTTATCCGCGGATAATTCCTATACAGAGCTGGGCCCGGGCTTTGCCAAGGAAATGTGGAAAGGGCTTGTGCTTTCGGACTACCTGAAAGACATTCAGAACGCCCTCAAAGCCACCGCTGCGGACCCGGTAAAAGCCATAGAGACTTTCGAAGAATCGTGGCGCCGCCTGATGCACACGGTGGAATTCGCGCCCAAAAATATCTGGAAAGGGCTTGAACTTGTAGCGGAAGACGTAAAGAAAATACCGTTAAAGCGGGAACTGACCGAGCTTCCCAGGGTACTCATAGTGGGTGAAATTTACGTGCGCCGGGACGATTTTGCCGTGGGCGAACTTACGGACCTTATGAGCGAGCGGGGTATTGTAGTAAAAGTGTCGGGTATCTGCGAGTGGATTCACTACCTGGATTTTGTACGGGAGTATTCGTTCAAAAAACTCATCAATCTGCGGAAAAAAGGGAAACGTCTCTTTTCCAAACCCTGGCGGGATCTTAAAAATCTTGAAATTGAAATGTGGTGGAAGCACCGGCAGGAAAAGAAGGTGCTTTCCATCCTGAAACCGACCGGTCTTATCCCCGAGACACCCCACGACATGCACCGGATCATGGAAAACGCCCAGAAGCACTTTGTAAACCTGGAGCTTAATTCGGAAATAGCGGTTTCAAGCGGCGTTGCCGCCACGGCGATGGAACACGGCTATTCGGGTATCGTGAACATCAGCCCCTTTGCCTGCCTTATCGGCCGGGTTATCGAGGGTCTCTTTACCCCCTGGGCGCGGGAACGGAACTACCCGATCCTGTCGGTGGAAGTGGACGGAAACCTGCTCCCCCCGAATATCGTGAACAAACTCAACATCTTCATGGTAAACGTGCTGCGCTTTAAGGGGAACAGCGATCTGTCCGGCCTGGTGGACAAGGCGCCTTCCGAAAGCGGCGGATTCGAGGCGGCCCGGTAAACGGCGATGCCCTGGTTAACGGCTTTATCCAAGTTGCGGTATACAGTATACTCAAAGTATGGAAAATTTGTCTCTCCGCAAAATGCCCATAGGCATTCAGGATTTTGAAAAACTTAAGAATTTCGGCTGTGTTTATGTTGACAAGACCGAATATGTGTGGAAACTCATAAACGAACCCGCGCCCTACTTCCTGAGCCGCCCGCGCCGTTTCGGCAAGAGCCTGTTGCTTACCACGCTGAAAGCCTACTTTCTCGGCAAACGGGAACTGTTTGACGGGCTTGCCATAGCCAGTCTGGAAACCGAATGGCAGACATACCCCGTGCTTCACTTCGACTTTAACCC
>JAITLF010000019.1 GCA_031278025.1 Treponema sp. | reverse complement strand
CCGGACATACTTTTTTCGTAAAGGCCAAGGCTGTACCGGGGACTGTTCTCGTGATTGCTCATCGGAGACCTTTTTGTCCGTAATACGCGCCGGGGCCGTGTTTGCGGAGGTAGTGCTTGTCCAGGAGTTCGCTCTGCATGGGGAGCGCGGCGGGATTCAGCATACGGACATGCCAGGCCATCATGGCTACTTCTTCCAGAACCACCGCGTTATGCACCGCTTCCACGGCATCTTTGCCCCAGGTAAAGGGGCCGTGGCTGTGTACCAATACCGCCGGCGTCGCGCCGGGATCGATTTTACCCGCGAATGTTTCCACGACCACCTTTCCGGTTTCCTTCTCATAGCTTCCTTCGATTTCCGCCCTGGTCATTTTCCGGGTACAGGGAATTTCACCGTAAAAGTAGTCCGCATGGGTTGTACCGAAAGCGGGTATTCCGGCGCCCGCCTGGGCAAAAATGGTTGCCCAGCGGCTGTGGGTATGCACCACCCCGCCTATGTCCGGAAAAGCCCTGTACAGTTCGATGTGGGTGTCCGTATCGGAGGACGGGTTTAATTCCCCTTCAATCTTTTTACCGGAAAGATCCAGAACCACCATGTTTTCGGGTTTAAGTTTGTCATATTCAACTCCGGAAGGCTTGATCACCAAAAGGCCCTCTTTACGATCCAGGGCGGAAACATTTCCCCAGGTAAAGGTTACCAGTCCGTAACGGGGCAGCAACAAATTCGCGTCACATACGGCCTTTTTCAATTCTTCCAGCATATTTTCACTCCTCTTAATTCCATGACGGCGGCGTGCGGCAGTGTCGCGTGGTCGCGCCGCGCCTTCTCACGGTACTCCATCTGCGCCCGTACTTCCGGGTCTTCGCTAATCCGGTACAACGTCTTTACCGCTCCCCGTACTTCGGGGTTCCTCTCCGCTATCATCTCAAAATCCTCTCTCAACGGTTGGCGATGAGGGGCTAAAGCTGTTTAATGGTTTCCGGCCCAAGACCGGTAGCTTTTTCTATCACTTCCAGGGGCAGCCCCAGGTTTTTCATGTTCCTGGCAATTTGCGCTTCGGCCTCCAGGACTGCCTCCTGAACGGCGGCGTGCAGCAGTGTCGCGTGGTCGCGCCGCGCCTTCTCACGGTACTCCACCTGCGCCCGTACTTCCGGGTCTTCGCTAATCCGGTACAACGTCTTTACCGCTCCCCGTACTTCGGGGTTCCTCTCCGCTATCATCTCAAAATCCTCCTTGCGTTTCCCGCGCAAAAACTGCATCCAGTCCCATACGGCCCTCCCGTCACTCTCCACAGGAACCTTGGGCAGTTCCATCGTGTATATCTCCTCCGGTAACCCCTCAAAACACAGCCCGTTGTCAGGATTGTAAAACTTAAACCGGTTCAGGTATTCTTTCGCCTTGCGGAAGAACGGGTAATCCAGTATGCAGACGCAAATTACCCGCTGAATAACGTCATAACGTTCCCCTTCGCCTATCTGTCCCACGATGAGTTTCGACTTGTAAAAGGAAATACGTTTCTCCAGATAGGGAAAGGGATTTACCTGTATCTCCACATCGAGGATATTCCCGCTTTTGGTTTTTATCTTGAGATCAACGATCCCGGTTTTGTCTTCCTCGGCCTCCGGCTTCAATGCGGTGTCCATGAAGCTGATGTCGAATTCCTCATCGGGGAGGTCCAGAAACGACTTGAGCAGGGCGATGGTGTTGTCCTTGTGCCGCTCGTCGCCGAACAGGAGTTTGAATATCCAGTCGTTGGTAGGCGGCAGAATGGAAGGGATTGTGTCCATACGTGTAAGTATAGCGGCTTTCTCTAAACGCGCAAGGGATAGAAGCGGTATCCTTTTGCCCGTTGCAGGCTGTCGGGCAAAAGATACAAGCGGATAGCCCGGTCCGGCGCTGAACACCGAAGGTGTTTCCGCCGGATGCGCCCAAATTCAAATGACCCTGTCCGATAATACACTTTTATACTTCAAACCGGTTCCATATCGTGTCCAGGGCTTCGCAAAGCGCCGTATATTTTTCGTATTTGGGACGGTACAAAACGCTGTTTTCGGGATTCGGAAAAACCGGGGGGGAAATCCGTACCATAACTTCCGCGGCTTCATTGTAATCCTTGTATATCCCCGACGCGACCGCGGCGGCCATTCCGCAGCCCAGAGCGCCAAGCTCCTTAACCCCGGTAACCGTTTCGATGGGCAGTTCCAGAATATCGGCAAACATCTGCACCCAGAAACGGGAATTCGCGGCGCCCCCGGCCAGGCGTATTGCCTCCGGCGGCTTCCGTATTGAAAGCAGTTTATCGATGTGGCTTTTGGCGGAGAAAACCACCCCTTCAAACACGGAACGCAGGAGATGCGCCTTGTTGTGAAAATTGGTCAGGCCGATAAAACTTGCCTTGGCCAGCGGGTGACGGTTGGAGCCGTAGAGGAAGGGCAGGAAATATACGTCGCAGGAATCGGGCGGAACGCTTTCCGCCAGCTCATCCAGGTACTGGTACAGTTTCTTGCCTTCGGGGACCTTTTCATTTTCAAAACAATTCTGAATGACCCAGTCCAGGTTTCCCGCGCTGGTGGCGCTTGATTCTTCCAGCAGATAAAAGCCGGGAATTGCGTAGAGTGAATTCATCGCCACGCAGGCGCCGGTGATGGGGGACGGGGCGATAAATTCGTTGATACTCCAGGTCCCGGTTATGGTGCAGAGCTGCTCCGGCCTGGTTACCGACATGGCGATTGCGCAGGAATCGATGTCGAACATGCCGCCGGCCACGGGGGTTCCCGGGGCAAGCCCGGTTAATTCGGCGGTTTCAGCCGTAACCGCGCCGCAGTGTTCGCCGGAATAGCGCAGGGGCGGTATCATGCCGGCGGCTTCCTCTATGCCCAGCGCGGCAAGCAGATCCCGGTCGATGGAAGCGTCGCGGACATTCATCAGGCCGGAACCGGAAATATTGGTAGCCTCGCTCCAGGCCTCGCCGGTCAGGCGGAAACGAATATAATCGGTTACCGAGAAGGCCCACTTGATATTATCATAAACGGCGCGGTCGTGGTCCTTGAACCAGGCCAAAAGCGACACCGGCTGGCACGCCATGATCTGCTGACACAGGCGGGGATACACGGCGTCAAAGGCCCCTTCCCGTTTCCACTTTTCCGGATACTGCCAGGCGCGGTTGTCCGTGGAAATGATGCCGTTGTAGACGGGTTTTTCGTCCTTGCCCCAGGGGTAAAGCCCCTTGCCGTGGCCGCACACCGCGACTCCCGCTATGGCCGGGGGGGATACGCCGCTATCGGCAATCGCCTGCCTGACGCAGGCGCAGTTCTGCTCCCACAGATTCACCATGTCCCGTTCCGTGTAACCCGGCCGGGGCGTGATAACCGTTGTTTGGCGGGAAGCTACGGCAAT
>JAITLF010000407.1 GCA_031278025.1 Treponema sp. | reverse complement strand
GCAATCATAGAGTCCGCTCTTGTTAAATCAACAAGAGGCGGGTATACTAGCCTTGTTTTATTAACCCATTTTTATACGGAGGAGAGATGATGAAGAAATCGTTGATGTTGGCAAGCGTTATCATGCTTGCCGTGGTTTTGGTTCTGCCCCTTTACGCGGGGGGAGGCAAACAGTCTGCCGAGCCGGGTAAGGTGATTTTAACCATGGGTTCCTGGCGGGCCGATGACGTGGCTCAGGTGAACGCACTGTTGGCGGAATACAGCAGGCTGCATCCCAACGTGGAAATCCGGTTCCAGCCTACCAACCCTCCGGATTATAACGCCACCCTTAGGCTTCAGTTGGACGGCGGGACCGGCCCGGATCTGATGTATGCCCGTTCCTATGCCACCGGGCAGGAACTGTTCAATGCCGGGTACTTCGGGGACTGTACCGATATTCCCGGAGTTACTTCGAATTTTACCGACAGTAATCTGGCCCCCTGGCGTATGAGCGACGGCAGGATGTTCGCGGTTCCCTTTGCGGCGGTATCCCACGCGGTGTACTACAATAAAACCATTTTCCAGAAGGAAGGGCTCTCCGTTCCTCAAACCTATGAAGATTTCCTTGCCCTCTGCGAAACCCTGGCATCCAGAGGCTATACGCCCCTGGCAAACGGCGTGGCGGAGGAGTGGGACATCCTTGAAGTGTTCTTCCTGGGTATGCTTCCCAACTTCATCGGCGGGGCAACGGAACGGGTTCAGTATGAAAACGGAACCAAACGGTTGAACGACGGGAATTTCGCCGCCGCTTTCCAGGCTATGGCCGACGTGGCGAAGTACCTTCCCAAGGGCTTTGAGGCGGTAACCTACAATGATTCCCAGGCCCTGTTTAACACCCAGCAGGCGGTCATGTTCATGGACGGCTCCTGGACAGCCGGTGTATATGCGGACGCTCCCTTTGAATGGGGGCTTTTCGCCATGCCCGCTCCCCGTGGACGGCAGACCCGGATCACCTTCCACCCCGATATGGCCATTACCTACAACGCGAAGACCAAGTATCCCACCGAATGCCGGGAGTTCCTGGCCTGGCTTGCCTCTCGGGAAGGCGCGTCTACCGCGTCCGCAAGCCTGCCCCTGGGCTTCTTCCCCATGATCAACTTCCCCATTAAGCTTGCGGACCCCCATGCCAACGAATTCCTCGCGTTGAACGTCGGCAAGGAAACGGATGCCCGGTTTGTATGGCCCAAATTCATGGACCTCTATGCCCCTATGAATCAGGCGGTAATCCAGGTTCTCAAGGGCGAGCTGAACCCTCAGCAGGCGGCTGATCGTATGGAAGTGAACGCGGCCCAGGTACGGTGAAGCATGATAAAAAAAGGCGGAACCGTGTTTAGGACTTTGCGGGATAAAAGACTACCTGCTTCCGGGCTTGCCTGGATTCCCTATTTGATTCCGGCCCTGGCCTTCTATGTCCTGTTTATGGCCTGGCCCCTGCTGGATTCCCTGCGTTTAAGTTTCTACACCGGTTCCGCCGGCATAGGCCGCAACTTCGTCGGCTTTGACAATTTCAGGAAGCTCTTCATGGAGGAGCGGTATTCTCAGCGGTACTGGGGGGCCTTTGGCCATACCCTGTACTTCTTTCTGATTCACCTGGCGGTTCAGAATGTCCTAGGGATATTTTTTGCCGTCTTGCTAACCCGCCCGGTCATGCGGGGCCGGGTGTTCTATCAAACGGTGATCTTTATGCCCGTTACCTTCGCGGTGCTGGTTACCGGGTATCTCTGGAAACTCCTGCTGAATCCCGTATGGAGCGGGCCTTTTATGGAGAACCTCGGCCTGGGCTTCCTGGTCCGGCCCTGGCTGGGGGACCGGGCGACCGCCCTTACCGTGGTGTCCCTGATTTCCTGCTGGCAGTGGATAGGGATCCCCTGCATGATGTTTGTGGCGGCCCTGCGGAACATCAGCAACGATTACCTTGAAGCCGCCCTCATTGAGGGGGCCGGCGGCTGGCAGGTATTCTGGCGCATCAAACTCCCCCTCATCAAGCCCGTAGCGGGGATGATCGCCATCCTGACCTTTGTGAACAACTTCAACGCCTTTGACGTGGTGTTTGCCATGGAGAACGTCAACGGCGCCCCGAATTACGCCACAGACCTGATGGGTACCCTGTTCTACCGGGTTGGGATCGCCGGGCAGCATCCGGTGGGCATCCCCGATCCGGGCCTGGGGGCGGCTATCGCAACCATCACCTTTTTTGTTCTCTGCGCGGGGGTCATTCCTACCCTCAGAGCGACTCAGGGGAGGGATTAAAGCATGGCGAAAGGTTCCATTAAACAGCAGAATCTGAATATTCCATCCCATATCATCCTGGCCGGCTGGTCTGCGGTCGTCATCTTTCCCCTGTGGGTGATGATAATCAATTCTTTCAAGGACCGGCTTTCCATTTACCAAAACCCCTTCGGTCTCCCCCAAAAATGGAACATTGCCAACTATGGGGCAGTGCTGGGGGACGCCAATTTCCTGGGCTATTTTCAGAACAGCCTGGTAGTAGTCGTCCTGTCCCTCTTCGCCCTCCTCTTGGTCAGTTCCCTGGCGTCTTACGCCCTGGCAAACTGGCGGGGAAAAATCTCCCGGAGCATTTACTTCTTCTGCATAGCCGGGATGATGCTCCCCATCAAGATCGCTTCCATCAAAATTTTGGAGCTGGTCCGTTTTTTGGGGATCCTCAACACCATCGGGTCCCTCATCCCCATCTATGTGGCTATGGGCGTTCCCGTGGGGATCTTCGTCCTCACCGAATTCATCAGGCAGATTCCCGGTGAACTCACCGAGGCGGGCATCATAGACGGGGCGAGCCGCCGGCAAATTTTCGTCCGGATCATCACGCCGCTGCTCCGTCCCGCCCTGGCTACGGTGGCTATTTACAACCTGGTCCCCTTCTGGAACGATCTCTGGTTCCCCCTGATCTTCATCACCGACGAGCGGGCGAAGACCCTGCTCCTGGGCGTAACCCGTCTCTTCGGCCAATACCAAACCGACTGGTCTAAGGTTCTGGCAGTCCTTACCCTTTCGGCCATTCCCGTCCTGACCCTTTACCTATTGATGAGCAAACAGTTTATTACGGGGCTTACCGCCGGAGCGGTTAAGGGGTGATGTGATTTGCACGGCAAAGCCGGCTTTGCCCGCTTTGCCGTTGCGAACTCCCCGGCATGACCCTACAGAAGCTCCGTCCGTCCCGCCGCCTTGATCCGCTCCACGATGTCCCGGACACCCTGGGTCTCGCCTTTCCTGGCGATGAGGACCGACGGGGCGCCGCCGTTGTTGCCGGAACGGACCACCACGATAAGGTCCTCTACACCGCACAGGGCCACGGGAATGTCCGCATCCACAAAGCAGGAGCCCTCGCTGCCCGGAGGAACGCGGGCGGCGTACACCTCGCCCCGCGACGCGCCCAGGAGTTTGGCGTATTCGTCCCAGCTTCCCACATCGAACCAGTCGAACCGGGCGGCGGCCATCACGGTTTGCCCGCATTTTTCGGCTATGGCGTAATCGAAGGATATGCCCGTAACCGACGCATAGGCTCTGTCAAGGCCGGGCCAGGCTTCCAGTATCTTGAGTCCCTGCCGGACCGTGTAAGCCGGTTCTTCCGGGACGGTTAGGGCATCAAAGGGGCGCAGACATTCCGGGGCCTTCAGCCGGAATTCGTCGAGCAGAAAGCCCGTGGAAAAGGCGAACATGCCTGAATTCCAGTAAAACCGGCCTTCGGCAAGGAAAGCCTCGGCGGTGGGCCGGTCGGGTTTTTCCCGGAACGCGGCGGCCCTGAACACGGCCGTCCGGGAAGCCGGGCCTGCGGACGGAAGGGGTTCCGCCGCTTCGATATAGCCGTAGCCGGTTTCGGGGGTCCGGGGGGGAATCCCGAAAACCGCAAGCCTGCCCTGCCGGGCAAACGCGGCGGCGGCGGCGGCGTCTTCGGAAAAGACCGCCGGGGGACGGATGATATGGTCGCTGGTAAGGACCAGCATGGCCCGGTCCGGCCCCAGGGCCAGGGAGGAATACACGGCGCCGCAGGCAATGGCCGGGGCGGTGTTCCGGGCCGCCGGTTCGGGGATAAGGACCAGGCGGGAGCGGTCAGCGGGGCTTAAGGCCGTGCAGGATTCGATGATGCGGGGGACATGGCCCCTCCCCGCGATGATGATCACCCGTCCGTCCCCCTCCCGGCTTATGACGGCTAAGGCCCGTTCCACTGCGGACGCAAAGAAGCTGCCCCCGCCGGGGATAGACAGAAATTGTTTGGGGTTTCCGGAATTGCTGGCCGGCCATAGGCGGGTTCCGGCCCCCCCCGCCATGATAAGACAATCATCAAACATGGGATAAGCATACTATGTAAGGAGGGGGAAGTCTCCCCCCCGCTCCGCCCTTCGGTCCTCCGCTGCCCCCTCTCAGGGACCTTGATCCCAGGGCTCCGTACCGCAACGCCCCGCTAAGGGTCCACAGGACCCGGACCCCCCGGAGGCTGGGCGGCTGCCAAACCTGGGTGTACAATTTTTACCGCCGGATGGAAAAGAATTACCGCCACCTGGAAAAGTTTTATAACCGGCTG
>JAITLF010000400.1 GCA_031278025.1 Treponema sp. | reverse complement strand
CCCGGATTTCTTAAAAATGCGCCCGCCCTGGCAACGGGCGCTAAGGGGAATAGCCAAACGCACTCCGATAGCGTAAAATAATTCGAGGAAATCATATGAATATGAAGCGGTTTTTTATTTTGGCGTATCTCGGTATCTTCCCCTGGGTTTTTGCTTCCGCTCAACTTAATTTACAGCCCGCCGCGGAGATACAGTTGACCCGGACCGAGCCTATTCCGGTTAGTCAGCTCAAACCTCTGGTGGATCAACTGGAAGCCCAATACCGAAGGAAATTAACGGTGGATGAACGCAAACAGGTGCTGAACGAACTCATCAACCAAAAGCTGGTGCTCCAGGCGGCGGAACGGGACCGGCTTACGGTAACGGAGAATGAAGTAACCCAGGCGATACGGGCCGGCGCGCTTCAGACCTACGGGCGTCAGCTTTCGGACGCGGAATTAGCGGTAGAAATACGGAAGCAGACCGGATTGGAGATGAACGCCTACAAACAGCAATACCGCAACCAGGCTACAATCGAAAAGTACATTATGACCAAGAAGCCCCCTCAGCCCGCCACGGAGGTGGAAATCCTCAACACCTACAACCTCAACAAGGCCCAGTTCATCAGGCCGGAAACCGTGCGGATTTCCATGATTCAGATTCCGCTTGGGAGCGACGCCGCCGCCAGGAGCAAGGCGAAAGAGCTGGCGGAGCGGCTGGCCAGGGAAATTGGGTCCAATCCGGCGAAATTCGATGAAACGGCCCTCAAGGCCCAATCCCCGAATTCGGGCTATCAGGGCGGCGACTTTGGGTACCTGCCACGGAATCCCCAGGGCCAGCAGGTGGTAGGCACGGAACTCTTTGAAGCGGCGTTCAACCTGAAACAGGGGGAAGTCTCCCGGATGATTGAAACGCCACGGGGCTTTTTCATCATGAAAATAACCGAAACCTACGAGATGAAACCCCTCAATCTGGATGACATAGCCCAGCCGGGCAGTCAAATGACCCTCAGGCAGTACATTGGAACGCGGCTGCAACAAGAAAGCCTTGTGCGGATAAGTCAGGAATTGATTGAGGAACTGCGGAAGCAGGCGGCGGTTATCAAAATTTACGATAACAACCTGAACTGGTAGGTACTATGGCGTCCCGAAGAAAAGGCCGGATACTTGCTATCCAGGCGCTTTATTCCTGGGAGGCGTGCGGCGGGGAGCAAACCGCCGGGATTCCCGAAAATCTGCTGGATTTTGCCTGGCTGGGAGATAAGCGGGAAAAGCTGGATCAGGGAATTGTGGATTTTTCCCGGCTCCTCATAGCCGGTACTATCGAAAACAGAAAAAAAGTGGACTCCATGATAAAGGCGCATCTTAAAAACTGGGATTTTTCCCGGCTCAACCGGGTGGATCTGGCCATACTCAGAATGAGTACCTACTCCCTCATGTATCAGGATGATATTTCCCCTTCTATCGTAATCGACGAAGCCATAGGGATTTCCAAGGAATATGGCACCGAGGATTCCTTCCGGTTTGTAAACGGCGTTCTGGACAGCATACGCAAAACACTCCGGAACGGACGGGCCGGCGTTTCCAACACCTAGGGGCGGGATATGGCCTCTCCTTTCCAGACGCGGACACGCAAAGAATCCCGGCGGCGTACTAAACAGCCCCCTGCCCGGTCTTCCGCACACAGGCTGCTGCGGAAAACCTGGGTTGCCGGCGTCATTATCGCCCTGGCAACCGGCGGGGCCTTGGCCTTCTTCGTCAAGCATTCGGGCCAAAGTTTCTTTCTGTACCGGAACATCCCGGAAGAAGGCGTTTTTTCCCGAAAACTGCGGGAGTATGACCAGGCGGTGGAGAATTCCACCGCCGGGGACGGGGAAAGACTGACGGGCCTTCTTGACGACCTTGAAAAAACCGCCCTGGGGGTGGAATCCCACCTTTCGGTCCTCAAAAGGCGGCGGGCCTGGGCGGTCGGATCGGGAGGCTCCGGCGCGGGACGCTCCTGGTCCGGAAGCGATGACGCCCTGGCCGCCTACAAGTCTTCCGCGGTCCGGGCCGCCGCCGCCTTCCCCTATTCCGGGCCCCTGGCTGCCGTGGCTGCCGAAGCGGTAACCCGCGCCGCCCTGCGGGAGAGCGCCGGGGTTTCCCCTCCCCTTTCCGGCGTAATCGCCGATGAGGTAAGACGATATGCCGCAGCCATGAGCGGGGACCCCCGCCTTGCGCCGCTTGCCCTGGGCGCCTATGTCCTTTCAGGCGACATGGCGGATCCCGGCACGGCTGTGGCCATTCCCAACGGGGAGGCGCTTCTTCAGGCTGGGGCGGAACGCCGGCGCGGACGGGAATCCCTGATACTGAACGCCGCCATCCTCGCGGTTCTTAAAAATGACGCCCAGGCGGCCCTGGAACGCCTTGCGCCGCTGCTGGAACAGCCGGCAGGGAGCGGGAACCCCGGGGAAGCCCTGCGGTTTGGGGCGGAGCTGCTCTACGATTTCGGCGATCCCCAACGGGCGGCGGACCTTTTTGCCCGGTTCGGCGATGACCGGGGCATATCCCGCCGGGCGGACGCCCTGGTCCTTGCCGGACAAAAAGACGCCGCCCGGAACATCTGGGCCGTCTTGTCCGCTCCGGACCTTCCGGGCCCGCCCCCGGAACTCCCCTCCCCTTCCGAAGGCAGCCGTACCGCCAGGCAGGACATCCGTATACGCAGCCTCTACAACCTGGCCGCCGCCGCGAAAGACCGGGACGAAGAGGCCGCCGCGCTGGAGCGCCTTCTTGCCCTGGACCGGGAACATCTTTTCGGCATGATCCGGTATACCCGGCTTCTCCCCGCTTCCCGGGCCGTCGTCATCCTGGAAGACTCCGTCATGATCGGGCCGGAACCCCTGGCGGACCTGGAACTCCTCCGCCGGCGCCGGGAGGTCTGGACGATAGACCGGACGATTCCGGAAACCTGGCTGCTCATAAACCGCCATCCCGAAACCGAAGCCCTCTACCAATGGGCCGGGTACTACTTTGCCTTCCAGCGGCGGTACTATGAAATTCCGCCCCTGCTCCGGGCGGCGGACCGGAAGGGCTTTACCGGATCCTGGCTGAACTTACAGCGGGCTTTGGAGCATATCAGGGAGGGCCGGCTTGACGCGGCGGCGGAGCTGCTCAAGGACGGCAGCAGGGCAAGGGCCGGCGGTTCCTGGGAAACAAGCGCCAATCTCGGACGGCTCCTTGAGGCACGGCGGTCCTACACCGCGGCGCTGGAAAGTTATGAACGGGCTGCCGCCCTGGTACGGAAAAATACGGATGCCGCGAAAATACAGTTGGGCATAGCCCGTTGCCTTCGCGCCCTCGGCCAGGAGCGGGAAAGCCTGAGGGTTCTAAACTACGCCCAAACCCTGGACAGCGGGAATCTCACCATCAGGCTGGAACGGGAACGGCTTGAGCAGAGCCTCTACTAACCCTCATCCGCCGGGAACACCCATCCCGATCATCTTCCTTTACGACCCGAACCCCGCTCTTTAAGAGACCCGTAACCCTGGGTCTGGAACTTCAAGAAATGAGGTCTGGAACTTCAAGAAATGAGGTCTGGAACTTCAAGAAATGAGGTCTGGAACTTCACGACCTCATTTCTGGAACTTCAAGACCTCATTTCTGGAACTTCTAGACCTGGGTCTGGAACTTCTAGACCTGGGTCTGGAACCTCAAGACCTGGGTCTGGAACTTCTAGACCTGGGTCTGGAACCTCAAGACCTGGGTCTGGAACTCCAAGACCTGGGTCTGGAACCTCAAGACCTGGGTCTGGAACTTCTAGACCTGGGTCTGGAACCTCAAGAAATGAGGTCTGGAACTTCTAGACCTGGGTCTGGAACTTCTAGACCTGGGTTTGCAACGCCTGCTCCTCTCTTTACGACTCGTACTTCCCTCTTTACAACTCCCGCGCCGCGCTTTCCTGATCCCTCACCGCCTTTTTCTGAGCGCAGGCCGCGCCTTCCCGATCCCCCGCCGCGCCTTCCAGTCCGCGGGGAGAAGGGTTCTTCCGGCCCTTCTGCCCGCCTCCCCCTTCAAATATTGGCAGCGGCGGAAAATTTTGATTTACTATGCCCTGTGCCTGAGGGGTTCTACCGCACAAAAGCGCGGGCGGACCGGCAATTCAGGCAACGCCGATACCTGGAGGTTCCTGTGGGTTTACCGTTCTTACAAAAAGACCCGCCTTTTTTCCGCCTGGATCGCCTGCTTTTTTACGGAAGCGCGGCGGTTCTCCTTCTCGCGCTGGCCGTATTCTTTTGGCAGTCCTGCCGGGGCATCCCAATCCCAGGGGAACGAAACCGGGTTCTGGTGTTTACCCAGTGGTGGCAGGATGAGTGGGATGCCGGGGTCCTCCCTGCCCGCATCCGGGAATTTGAGGCCCAAAACCCCGGTATCCGTATCGATCTTGATACCCGGCCCTACCATGAGGTCCGCAGCCTGCTTCTGTCCGCGGTTCCCCCGCCGGCCGGGGGGAAACCGGACGGCGCGGCAGCCGCCGCCGTTAAGCTTCCGGACATCATAGGACTGGACCCCCGGTGGTTCCCCGCGCTCAGCGGGATTGGGGGGGAGTTGTTTGAGGACGGCCCGGACATTCCGGAAAAGGGCGTCCCCTTCAGGGCAGCCGGCGGGGAGGCGCACGAGGCTTTGCCGGGAGCATGGCCGGTGGTGTTCTGCGTGTTTCCCCTCTTTTACCGGACCGATCTCTTGCGGGAAACCGGGTTCGACCGCCCGCCTAAGGACCAGGCCGAATTTACCGCCGCGGCCCTCGGCGTTACCGATAGTGAGGCGGGGCGTTACGGGTTTGCCCTTTCATTAAGCCCGGCGGATCCCCTGGGGGTGTATCGGGATGTCTTTTCCTGGTTCCGTTCCTCAGGCGCGGCGTTCCTTCGTAACGGGCAGCCTGCCTTTACCGAAACGCCGGCGGTAAATACCCTGCGGTTTCTGAACGGCCTTGCCCAGGAGGGCATCCTTGCCCCGGACACGTTCACCAAAACAAACAAGGACCGGGTGAAAGACTTCATCGCCGGGCGCCTTGCCATGATGGTTGCGCCGGCGGCGGAAATCAGCGGGCTCCGGGCTGCCGGCATCCCCTTCGGCGTAACCACCATTCCAGGCCACGCCTCCTATGCCGGGAAGTCTGCCGCCGGTATGATCGGCTGGTATGCGGGCATCCCGCGTTCCGGCAGGCACAAAGACGAGGCCCGGTCTTTTCTTTCTTTTCTGGCCGAAAAAGCCGGCGGTGATGCCGGCGGCGATGCCGGGGGTGTAACCGGCGGGAATCCCGTGCGGGAAGCGGACGAGCTTTACCGTAAAATCAGCGATATCTACACCGCCGCCGGCACCACCGAAGAATACCTCAGCCTGCCGGAGGAGTTGATGCTGGAAACGATACTCGGCGAAGAGCTGCCTCTGATGTTTGAGCAGGGCCGGACGCCGGAGGAAACCGCCCGTGCCGTGCAGCAGCGGTGGGAAGCGGCGTTATAAGGGGGGCGGATTCCGCACGGTAGTGCAGGCGCGGGGGTGGGATGCGGGGCAGGGACGCGCCCCTCACCAGCCCGTGCCGAAAGGACAGACCGGGTACCGGCAGGGGGAGCAGGAGAGGCACAGCCCCCCGGCTCCCATGCGGGTAAAATCGTGCCGGGAAAGACGCAGCCCGGCGGCTATGCGGGGCAGAATCAGGTCAAAAATCGATGCGCCGGCGTACATCACACAGGCGGGAAGGCCCATAACCGGAAGGTCATGGTCAAAATACCCCAAAAGGAACATGACCCCCGGCATCACCGGAGCGCCGTAGGTAACGATGGAAGCGCCGCTTTGCTTGATGGCCCCGGGGGTGTTGTCGTCAGGATCAACGCTCATGCCCCCGGTGCAAAGGATCAGGTCCGGCCCTGTTTGGCGGGCCTCGGCAATGGCGCCGTTTATACGGGCTATCCCATCCGGTACGATGATATGCTTTGAAACGGAAATACCGCAGCCTTCAAGTTTTTTTGCCAGCGCCGGCGTAAAGGCGTCTTGTATGCGCCCGCGGGCTATCTCGTTTCCGGTGGTGATTACGGCGGCGTTCTTGAGGATATAGGGAAAAACATTCATGAGCGGCGGGGCGCCCGCCAGTTTTTCGGCCCGCCGCAGCTTTTCCGCTTCGATGACCAGGGGAACCGCCTTCATACCCGCGAGCTTTTCCCCCGCCTTAACCGGCGTATGGTTATGCCGCGCCGCGACGGCCAGTTCTTCTATCTCGTTTATGCGGTTAAGAATACCGGCGTCGTATTCAAAGACGCCGTCGGTTTGGGCAAACAGCTCTATCTTCCCCTCTCTGGGGCCTTGCCGGTCGATATGGGCTCCCCGGCAAATGGCAGCCAGGATCTCCGCCGCCTCGTTTTCGTGGAGGGTTCCTTCCGGTTTTTCCCCTGCATAGACATGTTCTTTTCCCATAGAAAGGAGCAGGGGAATATCTTCTTTTTTGATGATGTGTCCTTTGCGGAATTGGACGGTCTTTTCGCTTGTTGTAATCCGGGTCATGTCATGGCAGAGTACCATGCCTATAGCCTGCTCCACCGGTACCATCTTGATAGCATTGCCCATGCGCTTCTCCTCCGGGGTTCTTGTTGTTCATCGGTTTCTGCTGTTCATCAGGGGAGCTTCAAAGCCGGTACATGAGGCCCTTGACGTCGCTATCAATGTCTATGATAACAGCGGTTTTTTCTAGTGCCGGCTTTTGTCCGTGTTGTCAAGCGCAGATTTAAGAAGACTTTGTACACTATTCACGGTAATCCGCGTAATCCTAATCCCCTCTTACCGCGGGGTGAAATTCGGCGTCCGACGGGTTGCTGGGACCGTTTCCGGTTTTGGCAGTATTGGGATACTATTCGGACAGACGCTCTTGATCTATTTTTACGTGTCCGGTATAAATACTCAGAATTATTGTATATTTATTCATAAAGGAGTGAACACAATGAACAAATCGGGAAAAAATTTACTGTTTCTCGTGGCGGTTTTCACGGCGGCCTTGTTTTCAGGCTGCGGAAAGCCAAGTACCCAGGCGTCCGGGGACGGAGCGGAGACCGGGAATACCTACGACAGTATTCTCCGGACCACCCAGGACTGGCCGACCTATACGGACCCCGCAGTGGGGAACGATCAGTCGGATACCATTACGATGGTCAATTTGTACGATCCCTTCCTCTATCCGGACCTGAATGGGGAGCCTGCGCCCCATATCGCCACGGAATGGACCGTGTCGGACGACGGCCTTGAGTATACCTTTACCCTGCGGGGGGACATCAAATTCCACAGCGGGAACCCCCTTACCGCAGACGATGTGGTTTACAGCATGAAGCGTATGCTCACCATTGGAGAGGGCTTTACCTACCTCTATAAAGGGGTGATAAACGATGTACAGGCGTTGAACCCCACCACGGTAAAATTCGTCCTGGCTCATCCTTTCGGGCCCTTCCTGGGATCCCTTATCCGCTTTATGGTTGTGGACTCCAAGCTGCTGGCCGAACATTACGACAAGAGCGGCTCCTCTTACGGGGAATTCGGGGACTACGGCAAGACCTGGCTTTTGACCAACGACGCGGGTTCCGGTCCCTACCGGGCTATCGACATCAAACTTGAGGAATACGTGCTGGGGGAAAAATTCGACGGCTACTTCAAGGGCTGGGACCCTGCGGCCCCGCAGTACTTCCAGATTTCGGGAGCGGTGGAGCCGGTTTCGGTTAAGACCGCCATGGCAAACCGGGAACTGGAGATTACCGATCAGATACAGCCCATGGAAAATTTCATTGAGATGGACGCCATAGAGGGGATCGACGTGGTGGCCTACGATTCGGCGCAAACCTTCGGCGTGTCCATGAACACGAAGAAGGCCCCCACCGACGATGTCCACTTCCGCAGAGCCTTGGCCTACGCCTTTGACTACGAAACGGTGATGACCGACATCTACCCCGGGGCGGTTCCTGTAAAGGGGCCGGTACCGTCCAATGTTCCGGGCAACAACCCCGATATTATTCCCTATACCTACGACCTGGAAAAAGCGAGGGCGGAGCTGGCCCTTTCCAAATACGCGGGGGATACGGAGGCCCAGCGGATCGAACTGGTCTGGTGCGCCGAGGTGCCGGAGGAGGAGAAAATAGCCCTCCTTATCAACGCCAACCTCTCCCAGTTGGGGATACCGGTGGACATTGTAAAACAGCCCTTCGGTTCCATGATCGAATCGGCTCAGAGTATTGAGTCAACACCGAACCTTTCCATAGTTCTTACCGCGCCCAGTTACTTTGAGGCCGGGGCGGTGCTGAAAAGCCGGTACCATTCCTCCTCCTCCGGCACCTGGGAGCAGATGGAGTGGATTCTGAACCCCACCCTGGATGCGGCCATAGACGACGCGCTGGCAACGCCGGACCGGGACGAGCGTTTCGCAAAATACCGGAAGATCCAGGCGGAGATAAACGATCTCTGCCCCACCATCTGGATGTTCAGCCTGGCGGA
>JAITLF010000082.1 GCA_031278025.1 Treponema sp. | reverse complement strand
CCGCCCCGGCGAAAAGCGCCCCGAAGTTTTTCCGCGCCTCCCCTTCAAGACCGCAGTCAACGCCGACGGCGTTGTCGAACTGCACCGGGGGATTTTCCCCTCGTCCCGCAGCTTTCCGAAATACGCCTCCGATTCGGCCTTCTTTCCGGCGTCTTTGAGTTCGGCGCTTTCTTTCTGCAGCGCGGCCATCCGCTCGTTCTGCGCGGCAAAATCCGCTTTCAGTTTTTCGATTTGCGCTTGCACAACTCCATCCATGTGTACCTCCGGTTCATTGGATTCCTTTCCCGTGCCGCCGGAAAAGGTTTTTATTTCCGCCGCGCCTACCTTGCTGGAAACACGGTGATATGCCCTTCCTCTTTGGCAAAACAAACCATGCCACCGGGGGCAAGCGAAAAATGCGCAGGCAGTTTCGCTCCCACAACCGCCGGCGTGTCCCGGCCCGAGAGGGCGATAGTCCGTAAATACGACGGCTGGTTTTCGTCCACCTTGCCGTTCTCGTATATCGCCACCGACATATATTTGAGTTTCTTTTCCGCCACCATCTTTTTCAGATCTGATGAAACGTCCGTAACGACGGCATAGGCCTTGCCCACGCCGTCCATGCGGAGGCTCCGCACCCAGCCGTGAGCGTCCTGATAGCTGCCGTCCGTCCCGTACCAGCGGTGCCCGATCACCAGCGGCGCATCGTAAAACAGGTGGTGATGCAGAAAGTATGATAAGTCACACATGGCCATAGTTGATAAAAAAGAATACCAGGCTGAAAGCCTTCAGGTGATAAAGAATTTTCTTTGAAAAGCAGCAGGTTCTCCTGCACGCCTTCCGTACCCTGTGCCTCAGCCGGCAGATGTTCCCTTCTATCCCCATAGGTGTACGCTTTCCCGACTTTCTGGTTGTGTCCTCCTTACATCTTGAACTTTTTCAGTACCAGTTGGCGGAGCTTTTCAATAGAGCTGTTGGCAGGGTCCAGGGACAGAGCGGCTTCGCAGTCGGCCAGGGCTTGGGGATAATCTTCCAGGTGGTAGTAAGCCTGCCCCCGGCGGTAGAATCCAAAGGACTGATAGGGGTTAATTTTAAGGGAAAGGGTAAAATCCTCCGCAGCTTCGGGGTATTGCCGCAGGACGCTTTTAACGATGCCCCGATAATAGAGAGCTTTGTAGGCGGAGGGATCCAGTTCCAGGGAACGGGTAAAATCCTCAATGGCATCCTGATACAGGGATTGAGCAAAGTTCGCCATGCCCCGGTGCTTGTAGACCAGGGAACTGACGGAATTATCGGGGCTCAGTTCCAGGATACGGCTGTAGTAAGTGATGGCTTCAGAGAATCGGCTTTTATTATGAGCATAGAGCGCGTTAAGGAGCATATCATCCATGGAAGCGGTTACAAGCGATCGGGGGGGCGGAGAAGCGCCAGATGCGGGATCTGGGGCCTCCTCAACCAGGAAGGCATCAACGGTTTTCTCAATTTTTTTAAAAAACGAATCCCGGCGTTCTCCTATTTGATTGTTCACCTGGCGCTGATAGCCACGGATCTCCTGGAAAATAATATCCGCCAGACTTAGGGTAGCGTTAACCGCTGCGAGTTTATGCTTTATAGGGGTATCAAAGGGGGTAAACTCAGATTTATAGACCAACTCGTGTTCCACCTCCGCCCAAGCATCCTGGAGTATAGTTCTGATCTGAATCTCCGCTATGTCGAAGGCAAGAGCGCCCCGTTCCCCGATGACATCTTGAGGTATACGGATAAGCAAATGGGTTGATTGATAACCGAATTCCCTAAAGCTATGATTCGATCCCTTGTGGTCCACTTCCAGGACTTCAAATTTTTTTTGGAGGGCCGCCTGTACCCTGGCAATGTCCTCAATAAAGGGACAGATGATCCGTATGCCAATTAAATCGGTAATAAGCACCGACTCCTCTTCGCCTTCATTCTGCATGAGGATACGGAGATACTTTTTATAATAGCTTAGGAAATTCTTAAACCGGCTTTTAATGGTTGGAGTTGAGGGAAGATCCCGAAGCGCGTCTTCTATACGGACTTCCATAATCTTGGTTACGCAGGACATGGCTTTAGCGAGGCGGTTGTAAGTTTCCCAGATTTTTTGCCGAATAGGAACAGACTTATTTTTTCTCATCAGTTTTCTTCTCCAGGTATAAAAAAAGCTGTCTGAAAACCGATTATTGTGTTTTCAGACAGCTTTTCAGTATACTCCAGCTGATAACTAGAAGATATTCCTATTCTTGATCTCCGCCTTCAGCATTACCAGTATCAGCATCACCAGTAGCGGTAGGCGTAAACTGAGTTTCAGTTGCCTGTTTCTGAAGATCAAGATACCTCATTACCTGGTATTGACCAAACCGTTTCATTTCAGAGATCTTCTTTTCAGTTTCCCGTTCCTTGATAATGTTCCACAACGCTTCATCGTCAATGTCCCGGTCTGTATCAAGCACCGCCTGATCGTAGATGATCTTGACATCTTTGAAGTAGGTGATGAAATCACCGCCCACCTGATCTTTATCACGCTGAATTATGAATCCGCCGAATTTCACAAAAGGAGTAGAAAAGGGATAAAGCGGATACAAACGCAGTTCCCGGTTACGCACCTGGGTAGTATAAGCGGGGTTGGTCCACCTGCGTTCAGCCCAACCATCAAAATTAAGAGGCTCTAAATACACCTTTGTTTCAACTCCCTGATTGTCAATAAGAATCGCGTACAGGGTATAGGGAAAATTGAGACCATACACATTCACCGCCAGAGCCTTGATGGTCCCAACGTTCTTTACAACGCCATACCCGTCTTCAAAACGACTGGAAGTGGTGATCCCATCAGAATCCTCGGCAACGGTTATATTACCTTCGTCGTCTACTTCCCCTGCGGGCTCAAAAGCCGGAATATCAAAGGGCGGCCTAATAGCAGCCCAGGAATTCCACGGCTCGACAGGAAAATGAACCCGAACCCCCATGACGGTACCCCATTGTTTGGATGGGGCTTCCAAAACATAACTCCGAACCTCATTCTGGATACTTCGTGAGGAAGACGCGAGTTTTACTTCCCAGTTATTAATAGCAAGAGAGGTCTTCATCACCGCTTTCTGTTCGGTGGTGAAGCTACCGCCAGCAACTTGGGAAAAATCCATGACAGTCGCACGGTTCTGGGTGGGTTTGTCGTCCTGATCGGGAATGAAATCGGCGGTCAACTTGGAAAAATCAATAAGAATTGCCTCTTCCGCAACCGACGATCCCATAACTAACAACGTGATGGCGACAAGAATAAAGATCCGTTTCATTACACAGCTCCTTTCAGTATTCACCTTAGATTAAAAATCTTGATATAATAAAAATATACGAGATTCCATGACTTTGTCAACCGCCTTTTACGCACATTTATAACTTTTTAATGCGATATTTAATTTTTTTTCTGAAGGATAATACCAGCCGAACACATCCGGCTATTGGTGTGGAAGACGGAAAGACCGCGAAACCGTTCATAATACGCTTCTTTACCCTCTATGAACAGGCGTACATCCCGCACAAAACCGAAATCCCGCCTGATACCCTGGTGGAGGATACGCAAACTTCTGAAAGCCTCCGTACCGGGGGAATAGGGTAAGGCGGCGGCCAGAGAAAGATCGGCGTAAACGATTCCGTCTTGGTAAATCAAAGACCTCAGAACGGTCTCCCGGGGAAACAGAGGCTCAGCCTCCGGTGAAATCGGTCCCAAAAGGGTTTCTTCAACATATTGCCGGAGGGCAAGCTCCTGGGTAGGCATCGCGGGAAGGATACGCTCCTCTACTTCGGCTTCATCGGTATCTCTGGCATAAAACACAAAAGTCCGTTTGACAAAATCGCTGGAGTAATACTCAAACACAGCCGGAACCGCCAATAAGAGAAGATATATCAACCGGTGGCAATACTTCCTCCTGAAAAAACCGGCGATCCCCGCGCCCTTGTTAATCCGTTTCATCTGATTGCCGTAAAACCTCCCGTCCCCTCAAAAGCCGCCACAAAATCCGCGATCCCTTTATATAACGAGTCTGCGAGACTCCGCAAGTGAACCTCGTCCGACAAGAAGAGGGCGTCTTCCCTGTTGGAGACAAAGCCCAATTCTACCAGAACCGAAGGCATACGGGCATTCCTCACCACAAACCACTCTTCCGCCTTGATACCACGGGAAGGAAGGTGATTTCCCAGGTCCTCAGCTACCCTGCGAACCAGGGACTGGGCCATCATGATGCTTTCGGTGGTGAATTCTTCTTCCAGCATGGCGTTAAGGATGGGAATGACTTCTGCGGAATCTGCGTATTTATCCCCGTCTATGACGGTTCTGCGGTATTCCGGACTGAGATACCATACCTCGAAGCCCCGGGCTTCCCGGTTAAAAGAAGCGTTAGCGTGAATGGAAACGAACACGATAGCTTCATTATCTTTAAGCGGCGTCGAATTGGCGATGGCGACCCGCTCTTCCAGGGTAGGGTAGGTATCTCCCTCCCGCGTAAGGAGTATCCGTTTGTTCGGGTAAGCCTCGGAGAGCCGGGCGTGGAGGAACTTTGAGGTTGCCAGGGTAACATCTTTTTCCATAACCCTAAGCGGTTTCCCGTTGATTACGTGGTTTCCCACCGCTCCCGGGTCTTTGCCCCCATGCCCCGGATCCACTACGATGGCGGCTATCCTGAACCGGGAGCGGTCGTCATCGCCAAAGGCGTCCAGCGTCCGTTTCAGGGCGGCGATAAAGGGTTCGGGGAACCAGAGGAGCCCGTTGCGGACAAAGGGAACAGGAACCGGGAAGATTTCCCGAAAATCCAGGAGTATGAAGCCGGTTTCTCCGGGACTCCCGGTATCAAAGGCGAGGGTATGTCCCGCCACGATAAAGGTCCCCGTTCCGAAGAAGGGATCCCAGTGGAGTTCAAGGCCGGAGAGACCGATTCGCCCCAATGCCTCGTCCAGGGACAGGACTCCGGCAGCCGCCTGAACAGCCTCTTCAGGGACAGCCCCTACACGCGGAATATTGCCGGTTCCCGCCGTTCCGCCCCCTGTAGCGGCTGGCTGAACCGGGACGCCGCCCGCCGGCGCAGGTATAACCGGGACGCCCGAAGGACCGGGAATAGGAACCTGGCCCGGCGCTATGGTCTGGCCGGGAACCGGAACCCCCACCGGATCGGAAATGGAACCGGGCGGAGGAATCTGAGGGAAGCTCTGAGGACACGGGAACAGGAGGAAACCCAGCAGCAGCCAGAACGCGGACGCCGGCCCCCCCTCCCGGCAGTTACGGCCGGTAAAAGAGATATCCGGAATAACAAGCGAAAGAAATCGGAATACCATAGTCATCTTCATATTTTTTCATCCTTTTTTTTCATCCCTAACTTCCTGAAATTCCGCGGGAACGTACCGGTCCACATAATACAGGGCCCCCTGATACCCGCCCCGGATAAGGGCGGCCCAGAAGCCGCGGCCCAGAAAGGGGCCGCCGGGATTGGCGTCAAGGACAAGCGGAAACCCGGAAAGTTCCCGAACCGCCCTCAGACTCTCCGCCACCGTCCTTCCCTGGTAATCCCGGAGGCCCGACTCGGCAAAGGCCGGGAAGGGGATGAGGGAAGGACCGCGCTGTCCGGACGAAGCAGCTAAGGCTGCGGGGAGGGCCGCAGCCACGGCTGCGGGCAGGGCCGGTTCGGGCAGGGCCGATTCGGGAAGGGCCGCGGCTAAGGCTGCCAGAGCGGGAGTAAGGGAAAAGGCGCTGGGGGGAAAGCCGCTTTCGCCGCGGCACGCATCGGGAGACCGGTCCAGAAAAGCGCTGGTTTCGGCATTCGGGACTTCCAGACGTATGCGGATAGTACGGGCGGCGGAATCCGCGGCGTTGACGGCGGTTTCCCTGAGGGCGGCGGCGGTGATGACATTGCCGCACTTGGCGACGTTGTTTTCGGGGAACGTAACCCTGCTGCCGGGCTGAACCCGCGGAAAGACATCCTTTACGTGGGGTAACGAGCCGGCTTCCTCCAGGCCGTGCAGGGAACGAATTATCCCCGGAATAGAAATGAAGGCCCGCTCGGCGCTGGTCCAGGACCGGGCGGGCCGCATGTTTTGGGGAACCTGCCCCAGGGCCGCCAGGATAGCGCCGCGGGTAAGCTCCACGCCGGAGGCGTACGGGTAGGTCCAGCCGGACATATAACCGCCTGAAAGACGGGCGGCGATCTCCCCGATACGGGGGCCGCGGGAAGTGAGCTTCAGGTCCCCTTTAGCCGCGCCGAAACTGCCCGCGCCGGCCAGTCCCAAGGCCCGGACCCCATCTTTGAACGCCGCAAGCAGGCTGTCCGCCGAGTTTGCGTCCAGGGCGGCGGGCATGGTATGCCCCATCTCGATAAAATACGGCGGAAAGAAGATATGCCGGTCCGCCAGGCCGCAGATGGAGATTTCCCCCTGACACACCAGGGCGTCTACGGAAAATTCCGGGCCGTCCAGAAATTCTTCAACAATGACCCGGCCAGACCGGGAGAACCTGACGGCATCCGGCACGGCGGCTTCCAGCTCTTCACGGGAGTTGATGCGCCGGCAGCCCCGGCCCCCCATGTTGTCCACCGGCTTTACCACGGCGGGATAGGCAAAAGGAAGGGAAAAATCCCGTTCGGGCAGGCCGCGCAGGACCACGAATTGAGGAACCGGGATTCCGGCGGCGCGAAAACTCAGGCGCATTCGTTCCTTATCCGAGGCGTTTAGGGCCGCTTCGTAGGGGATGCCCGGAAGCCCCAGGCGCTGGGCGACCCAGGCCACGGTGGCGGAAAAATCCGTGCCCGCGGTCATGATGCCGCCAAGACCGCCTTCTTTTTGCACGGACCGGGCCAGCGCCTCAATCCCTTCTTTATCTTTAAGATCGAGGTGTTCAAACCGGTCCGCCCAGGAAGCCCGGATTGCCTGGGGGTCCCCGTCAACCACCAGGGTCTTAAGCCCCATCTTCCGGGCAAGGGAGATGGAAGGTCCCTGCATGATCCCCGCGCCAAGAATGATAAGTGTCCGATCCGCCGTCATAGTGTACCCCCGCGGGAAGCTCCCCGCTTAACCATAGTCTTGAGTTTTGCCGCCCGCGGGGTTACCGGAGCGCCTGTACCGCCCGCAAAGGCTCATTGTTCGATCGCAAAGGCCCCCGCTTCGATCAAAAAGGCTCATTGTTCGATCAAAAAGGCTCATTGTTCGATCAGAAAGGCTCATTGTTCGATCAAAAAGGCTCATTGTTCGATCAGAAAGGCCCCCGTGCTGATTAAGAATGCTCCATTCCTGATCAAGAATGCTCCATTCCTGATCAAGAATGCTCCATTCCTGATCAAGAATGCTCCATTCCTGATCAAGAATGCTCCATTCTTGATCAAGAATGCTCCATTCCTGATCAAGAATGCTCCATTCTTGATCAAGAATGCTCCATTCTTGATCAGGAATGCTCCATTCTTGATCAGGAATACTCCATTCTTGATCAGGAATACTCCATTCTTAATCAGGAATACTCCGGAATTGGCCGCAAAGGCGCCTGACGGCAATACCGGCGGCGGGTTTTCGATGATTTAAGCGCCCTATTGACCTTTTTTTGCCCCGGGGGCATACTAAATTAAATTTCCTGTTGATGAGCAGAAAGGAGGGGTTGAGGTGCCCTGCGGAAGAAAGCGCAAACTCAGAAAGATTGCAACCCATAAACGTAAAAAGAAACTCAGAAAAAATCGGCATAAGAATAAATAGTGTTCTTTTTGGGAACCGCGGCCTATACCGCGGTTTTATTTTTTTCGTAAAGAAGTGGATTGGGGGTAGGGTGATTATATGCGTCAGGCTAACCTGCGTTTATCCGGCATCAAGGGACCGGAGGATATCAGAAACCTTACGGACGCTGAATTAAACGGGTTGGCCGCCGAGATCCGCAGGGTAATCGTGTCTACCGTCAGCCGGAACGGGGGGCATCTGGCTTCTAATCTGGGGGTCGTGGAACTGACGATAGCCCTGCACCGGGTGTTTCAGTCTCCTCATGACAAGATAGTCTGGGATGTGGGCCACCAGTGCTATACGCATAAGCTGCTAACCGGCCGGTTTGAAGCCTTTGGGACCCTCCGCCGGGCAAACGGAATCGCGGGGTTCCCCAAACATTCCGAAAGCCCCCACGATGTGTTCAACACCGGCCATGCCTCCACCTCCATTTCCGCCGCCCTGGGGCTCCTTACCGGCGAGCGTATCCTGGGGGGAGATGGCCGGGTTGTGGCCGTTATCGGCGACGGCGCCCTGACCGGCGGCCTTGCCTATGAAGCGCTGTCTCATGCGGGGCAGCTTGCCCTCCCGTTAGTGGTGGTGCTCAACGACAATAAGATGTCCATAGGCCCTAATGTAGGGGGGCTTTCCAAATACTTAAGCCGCCTGAGTATGCAGGCCAGGTACCAGAGTTTCCGCCGGAAATTTGACGACATGGCCAAGAGCCTGCCCATTATCGGCGAAGCCTTTTACGATCTGGTGGTCCGTATGAAACGGGCGGTTAAAGCGGTCTTTTATACCGATAATTTTTTTGTGGACTTGGGATTCGAGTATGTGGGGCCTATTGAGGGCCACCATATCCAGCAGATGGAACAGGTGTTTCGGGATGTCAGAAAGCTCGGCCGTCCGGTGGTTATCCACGTGATAACCCGGAAGGGCAAGGGTTACGGCTTTGCCGAGGACGATCCCGGCAGTTACCACGGGGTTTCTTCTTTTTCGGTGTCAGGCGGTTTGATCCCAGGCGCCGTCCGCGCCAGGGACAGGGATTCCTCAGGCGGCGGGGGAATGTCCTTTACCGGGGCCTTCAGCGCTTCCTTGCGGGAAGCGGCCGCCCGTGACGGCAGGGTAGTGGCGATCACCGCCGCTATGGAGAAGGGGACGGGCTTGTCTCCCTTTAAAATCCAGTTTCCCAAACGGTTCTTTGACGTGGGTATTGCCGAAGCACACGCCGTTACTTTCGCCGCCGGGCTGGCCGCCCGGGGGCTGCGGCCCGTAGCGGCTGTTTATTCGACCTTCATTCAGCGTGCGGCGGATCAGGTTATCCACGATACAAGCCTTCAGGGGTTGCCGGTGGTATTCGCCCTGGACCGGTCGGGCTTTGTTGGGGATGACGGGGAGACCCATCAGGGCCTCTTCGACATCAGCCTCTTCCGCTCCGCTCCGAATATGACCATCCTGGCCCCCGCAGGCGGCGGGGAACTCCGGAACATGCTGGACTGGGCTCTGGCCGAACCGGGTCCCTCGGTGATCCGCTACCCCAAAGCCGCCTGCCCGGATGAGGAAGCCGCCTTTTCCCTGCCCCTGGAAAAGGGCCGGGGGGTCTTTATCCGCCGCGAAGACGCTCCGCTGTGCCTGGCCTTTACCGGCGGCCTTTATCCCCAGGTCCGGGAAGCGGCGGAACTCCTTTCCCGCCGGGGCATAGGGGCGGACCTTTATAACCTCAGGTTTCTCAAGCCCATAGACGAAGACTATCTTGGCGATATACTCAGGCGCTACAAGATGGTTGCCTTCATTGAGGAGGGGATGCGCCAGGGCGGCTTTGGGGAATATGCCGCCGGTCTCGCCCTCCGCCGGAATTCGCCTGCCCGTATCCTGGTTTTGGGGGTAGAGGAAGGCTTTATCGCGCAGGGCAGCCGGGAAGAACTCCTCCGTTTCAACGGCCTTGATGGTCCTGGTATCGCTTCCCGCGTGTTGAATGTATTCCGGGATCTTATGAGGCGCGTTGCGGAAAAGAACGATGCCGGTTATTTTTATCAAACGCGGCCGTTCCAAACCGATGAGGGCAACGCCCCTGTAGAAGGGCCGGACGTGCGGAGCAAGTCCGCGGCTTCCTCCTTCTTATAACAGGATTAAACACATGGAATGGTTTCAGCGCTTTCAGACCGGGTATGATTTTTTTCGTCCTATCCTGGACATTGCGATCCTGGCGTTTTTACTCTATAAAGCCTACGAGCTTTTGATAAAAACCCAGGCGGCGCAGCTTGTTAGAGGAGCGGGACTGCTGGCCCTGGTGTACGGGGTTGCGTACTTATTCAAGTTGACCACCCTTCAATGGATCTTAGACAAGATGGCCCCGGGGCTTTTTATCGCTATAGCTATTGTGTTTCAGCCTGAGCTGCGGAAGATCATCATACGGCTGGGGCAGGGGGAATTATTCAGGCCCGGCAGCAAGCCCCGTATAGGCCAGCTTGAAGCGGTGGTTACCGCGGCGGAGATCCTGTCTCAGCAGAAACGGGGCGCCCTGGTGGTTTTCCCCCGGCGGGTCAATCTAAGGAACATTGTCGATACAGGAACCAGACTGAATGCGGAAATATCATCCAGTCTGATCGTTACCGTTTTTGAATTCGATACCCCCCTTCACGACGGGGCTATGATTATACAGAACGGCCGCATTGTGGCGGCGGGATGCTTCCTTCCGCTGTCGGAACAGCAGGACATCAGGAAGAGTTTTGGAACCCGGCACCGGGCTTCCCTGGGGATGTCGGAACAGAGCGATGCGGTGATTTTGGTGGTTTCCGAAGAGACTGGGGCTATTTCCCTGGCCTACGATGGGAAACTCTACTACGACCTGTCCCCTATAGAGGCGACCCGTAAACTGAGGGAACTTTTGGACCGGGGCGTCCGGGGCGCCGCCCCGGACGGAACCCCGGCGGAAGGTATGGATCCCCGTGAAAGCGATACGGCTGGTTTGCCGGCTGCGGCTTTAGACGCTATGCAGGCAGAATAGAAGTAATGATGAAAAAAAAGACATTCTGGAACAGCGAAAAAATTCTTGCCAAAATTGCCGCGAACTGGCATGTTAAGGTCCTCTCAGTGGCCCTGGCGGTTATTCTTTTTGTGTTTCACCGTACAAGCCTTTTGGAGAACCGGTTTTTTTCAGCCCCCTTGCGGATAGAAAAAATGAGCGGAAATCTGGTTCACGCCAGCTCTTATCCCCGTATGGTCCGGGTTACTCTGCGGGGGGAGGCAAACAGCATCTATCCCATATTGGAGGATGACATTGATGTTTACCTGGACCTTTCCAAGTACACTGCCGAAGGGGTGTACCGGGTGCCGGTACAGGTTCGCCGGGAGGGGACAGCCCTGGGGGTTGATCCCCTGGAAATCAGCGTGGACCCCCCGGAAGTCTCTATTGAGTTGGATCGGAAGATCAGCAAGTATGTCCCCCTGAAACCCGATATCCAGGGGGAGTTGGCGGAAGGATATGAGTTGGTGTCCCGCACCCTGACCCCTACTCAGGTGGTGGTGGACGGCCCGCTGCGGCGTATGAGCGGCCTTTCGGAATTATACACCGGGGTTATCGATCTGGGCGGGCGAAGCGAAGATTTTACCGTCACAGTACACATTATAAACCGGGACCCCCTGCTGATTATCCGGGGGGATGGGATAACCGAATTCCGGGGACTGGTTAGACAATACATCATGATACGGAGTTTTGAAGGTTTGTCTATTGGAATTCGCGGTCTTAGCGGGGACTTTGAGGGGACTGTGGCGGTGGAAACTGGGAACATACGCATTGAAGGGCCTCAAAGCGAGATTGAGTCCTTTGAGCCCGGGATGGACATCCTGTACGTGGATTGTTCCCTCATCACCGAAGGCGGCGTGTATACCCTGCCGGTTCAGGCGGACATCCCCCAGTCTTTCACCCTGATCGGCAGCGTCGTTCCTCCATCCGTGGATGTTACGGCCGTTCCCCTGAACGGGGAGGACGGAGAGAACGGGAAAAATGACGGGGACCAGATCGAGGATGAGCAGCTATGATAGTCGGTATAGGCGTAGATGTGGTTCATGTTGACCGGTTAAAGCGGTGGCTCAGGATACCGGGCTTGCCTGAACGGTATTTTCACCCCGATGAACTTTCGTCGGCCCTTGCTAAGGGGGCCGCTGCGGAACTGTCCCTGGCGGCCCGGTTTGCCGCGAAGGAGGCCTTTGGCAAGGCCCTGGGGACGGGACTTGCGGGGATAGTGTTGAAAGACATCATGGTGGTGAATCGCCATAACGGAAGGCCGGAAATCGGGATATTTGGGACCGCCCTTGCGGCCTTGCAACGATGCGGGGCCGACAGAATACATCTTTCGTTGACCCATGAGCGGGATAACGCGATAGCCATGGTTGTTCTTGAGGCGGGATAAACGCCCGCCGGGAACGTGTTAGGAGTTTCAATGAGTGGAGATGACCGAGAATTAAAATTATCGTTTATGTCAAAAGAGAAGTATGTCTGCCCGGTTTGCCAAACCGCTTTCCGCCGGGAAGAACTTCGATCGGGCAGCGGCCGTCTTATT
The DNA here is from genome assembly GCA_031278025.1 of Treponema sp. The sequence continues at coordinate 3,486 of JAITLF010000082.1, read as the reverse complement.
GCCGGGGAACTTACCGACGAACTTCGCCGTCTTTACCTGCCTTCCGCAAAATACGGGGAGGTTTACCCTTTGGCTTATGCGGCCATCGTATGCCCCGAATGTTGGTTTGCCTCTATGGATAAGGATTTCTCCAGCTTTCCCAAGGCGGCCAAAAACCAGGTCCTTGCGGATGAGGATAAACGCATGGCCGATGTGAGGCGTATTTTTCCCCAGGTTGATTTTTATAAACCCCGGAATCTTATCAGCGGGGCGGCGTCTTTATACCTTGTGGTCCGATGTTACGATTACTATCCCAAAGAATTTTCCCCCACGATTAAGCAGGGCATTGCGGCCCTGCGGACCGGGTGGCTTTTGGAAGACATGGATGAGAAGTATCCCGGCCAGCATTACGGCTGGGTTGCCTTGCTTTTTAAGAAGAAAGCCCAGTTTTTCTATTCCGAAGCAATACAGCGGGAACAGCAAGGTACGGAAACCTTGTCGGCAGCCAATATATTCGGCCCGGATACGGATAAAAATTATTCCTATGAAGGAGTGCTCTACCTTTACGGCCTTCTCAAGCTCAAGTACGGCGCCCGGAATAATGCGGAAGAATGGCGCGCTGCCCTGGGGGATGCGAAACGTACCATCGCGAAGATATTCGGCCTGGGCAAGACTTCCAAAAATAAACCGGGCCCCCTTCTGGAACATGCTCGGAATCTCTACAATAGCCTCAGTCAAGAACTAAACGAGACCGATGAATGATGACCGGGACGTCAGGCGGTCCCCTGCGAAACATCAGGCTCCTTATCGCCTATGACGGCGCCGGGTTTTCCGGCTGGCAGCGTCAGGGTTCGCCGGAAAACGCTACCGTTCAGGGCGTCATTGAAGCCGCTTTGGAACGGCTTCACAAGAAGCCTGTAGCTCTTACCGGTTCCGGCCGTACCGATGCGGGGGTCCATGCTACCGGCCAAGTGGCCAACTTCTACACCGGTATTGCGGGCATGGAAGGGCGCCGCTTTGTTCCGGCTCTTAATAGCCTCCTTCCCCGTGAAGTCCGTATCCTGGAAGGACGGGAAACCCGCGAAGACTTCCACGCCCGTTTCGACGCCAAGTTCCGGACCTACCAGTACCGCTTCATCTTGGGCCGCCCTCCCTTCCCCCACGAAATCAGGTACGCCCTTCCGCTTTGGCGGTACCCCCGGATCTCCCTCCTCAACGACTACGCCCGCCTGCTTAGGGGGGAGACTGACTGTTCTGTCTTTGCCAGCCTGCGGGATTCCTGCAAGTCGCGGAGCCGTTACATCACCCACGCCTGGTTTTTTATCGAAGGGGATGTCCTGGTGTTCGAGATACGCGCCAACGCCTTCCTCTGGAAGATGGTCCGGTCCATAGGGGGAACCCTGCTTTACTGCGAGGAGCGGGGGCTGCCCCCGGACGAAGTGGCGGATCTCATCCGTTCCGGCGACCGGAGCCGCGCTGGTCCCACCCTGCCGCCCCAGGGTCTTTTCCTCCGCCGGGTGGATTACTACCGGGACTGACAACGCCTTTCCTGAACCGGGCCACGTACATGGGACCCATGCCGTCCGCCTGATCCGGAAGGAGCAGCCGCCCGTAAAGGGTTTCTTCCCCTTCCGGAAAGTCCGGCGCGTCGGGGCTAACGGCATCCCGGTATTTTTCCCGGAGCCGGGAAACCACCCCGTCGTTTTCGTCGGGAGAGAGGGCGCAGGTAACGTAGACTAAAGACCCGCCGGGACGCAGGAGCAGGAAGGCCGCCGAGAGGAGGGCCCACTGCCGTTTGGCAAGGAACCGGGGGCGGGCGCGTGTCCATTGCGCCAGGGCCGCCGGGTTTTGGAGTACATGGGCCTCGCTTGAGCAGGGGACGTCCAGGAGCAGGGCGTCAAACCGTTCATGCGCTCTTTTTTTACCCGCCAGGGCTGCGGCGTCAAACCCGGACACCTGTACCCGCTCCCGAAGGGCGGCGTCCAGGTGTCCGTCCAGAACCTTTGCCAGCCTGCGCCGCCTTTCGCGGGAAAGCTCGTTGGACAGAAGGCGGGTTTCCCCGCTCATATTGGAGGCTATCACCAGGGACTTGCCTCCCGGAGCGGCGCAGGCATCCAGGATGAGCCCTTCCGCCGGGAGCCGGAGGGACTGGGCCGCCAGGATGGAAGACCGATCAAGAAGATAGGGCGCAGTGAGGAGGGCGGCGCGTCCTCCGGTATAGGGGACGGCCCCGGCGTTTTTCAGGAGGCATTGCCGCAGAGATTCCCATCGGGATCCGAAACAAGCGCGGTAGTAGGCTTCAAAGGCTTCGTTTACAAACGCCACGTAAGATAACGTTATGAAGACGGGGGGGTAACTTTTTTCTTTTTACGGCGGACAGGGATCAGGGCCTTCATCTTTTCCAACGTTACCTCTGAAAGTATGTGTTCCATTTTACAGGCATCTTTTTCGGCGGTTTCGGCATCCACCCCGACCACATCCCGGAGAAAAGCGGCCAGGACATGATGACGCTGGCGTATCTCCGCCGCCAGGACTATGCCGGTTTGGGTCAGCGTAACGCCGCGGTACCGCTCATGCTCAAGAAGCCCCTCATCTTCCAGGTTTTTAAGCGCGTTCAACACCGAAGGCTTGGATACGCCCAGCCGGGAGGCAATATCCGTTACCCGGACAGCCCCGTCATCCGCGAGAAAACTAACCATTTCGAGATAATCTTCCAAAGCTTGGGTCATATGCTAACAGTTTGAAGAATATTCCCCGCCGTGTCAATGTTTGAATTCGCGGTTTTGCCATTAGGAAAGCATACGGCGGGGGAAGGCTCCCGCGGGTGCCCGTTAAGACTTCTTGCTTTGCATTCAGCCGCAACGGGACCCTGGGCCGCCTTCTGCCGGGGCGCGTTATGCGGCGTATTGCCGCCGCCCGCTCAATAGCCCGCGCCCGGCCTCCCCTCAATAGCCCATGCGCCGCAGGACTTCAAGATTGCCCCGTGCCTGGACGTGATTGGGGTTGATCTGCACCGCCTTTTCCCAGTCCGCACGGGCGCGGGCGTAATCCCCTTTCCCAGCGCGGGCGGCGCCCCGGTTATAGTACGCATTGGCATACGTGGGGTTGAGCCGCAGCGCCCGATCGTAGTCCGCTATGGCCTTGTCATACTCTCCTTTGTGGGCATAGGCGTTGCCCCGGTTATAGCAGGCCGTGGCATCATTGGGGTCGAGGCGCAACGCCTGATCGTAGTCCGCTATGGCCTTGTCATACTCCCCTTTGCCGGCATAGGCGATGCCCCGGTTATTGTGGGCATTGGCACGATTGGGGTCGAGGCGCAGCGCCCGATCGTAGTCCGCTATGGCCGTGTCATACTCCTCTTTGCCGGCATAGGCGATGCCCCGGTTATTGTAGGCTTCGGCACGATTGGGGTCGAGGCGCAGCGCCTGATCGTAGTCCGCTATGGCCTTGTCATACTCCTCTTTGCCGGCATAGGCGGCGCCCCGGTTATAGTACGCATTGGCATAC
>JAITLF010000348.1 GCA_031278025.1 Treponema sp. | reverse complement strand
GATTTTCAGTTGTCCCTGATTATTCTTGTCTTTATCGCCGGAACCGCCTTCCTTGGTAAAAATACCCTCTCCGCCATCCGAGGATGGCAACGAGGCATCGCAGGCTGAAAGGCCAAGGGTAAAAAGAGCCGCGCAGAGAGCAATCCCGGTTATTAATTTTTTCATCGTCGCCTCCCCAGGTATATCTGATACCCAAAGCTCAGCACATAAGCCGAACGTTTCCATATTGTTATCGGATCATTGCCAGCCACGGTTTTGCCCAGGTCCATCTCGTAACGGCTGTCTACAAAGAGAATTCCCCTGCCCAGGTTAAGGCCCAGAAGCCCGCCGAAGACCAGTCCAAACGGGGGGTTCGCGTAGGGGTCATCCCCGTAATCCTCCACGTCCAGCTTTCCCAGGGCAAGGTTGAAGTAGGGCCCTGCCAGGGGCTGCAGCACCAGCGGCCCCAGGTGAAAATCCATCTTGAGAAGCAGCGGAATATGGAGGGACATCCCTCTCGCGGAATAAGAATCGGATCCCACGTATATTTTCGCCCTCTCAAAGGATAACAGGGCCCCGACCTCGCCGATCAGGAGGCCAAAATCCGCTCCCAGGAAAAGGCCCCCGGCCCCGCGCGTGCGTCCGTCTATGTCATGGCCCGTACGCGCTTTCCACTCGGTGTCATCGGTGTCGTATTCGGAAAAGATCGGGCCTCCCATTGCTCCCAGATACACACCCGTCCGGGGCAAAGACCCTGGCCAGCGGCGGCGGGGAGCATCCGCACCCGGGGTTGCGACCGCAGCCCCCTGTCCACCGGCGCTGCCGCTTCCCGCCTGGGCCCTCGATCCGCCTGCCGATCCGCCGGCGCTTGCCGGCGCAGTCCCCTGTCTCTCTGCCGGCGGCGCAAAGCGGGGCGCTTGCGCCGGATCTGCCGAAGGTAATCCGGCAGGAGGGGGAAGCGTAGAGGAATCTCTATCCGGCGCAGGCAGTGTCGATGCATCCCGATCCGGCGCAGGCAAAACGCTTTCCTGCGCCCCAAGGTTCTGCCCGGTGAAAAACAAAAACACGCCTACAGCTCCGGCAATACATGATTTCAGTTTCATCCTTTTCTCCTAAGGGGGCGCCGAAAAACCAACGCCTTCCGGCGCTTTCCCCTGGACCTGTGCAAGAAGGCCTTAGGTCTACTTGAGGGGCGCCGATAGCAACGACGGCACCGACGGCACATACCCCGTGCTTGCCCCGTCGCCGACAGTCGGCGAATACGCGGGAGCATATTGGATGGCCAGGGCAGTGCCTGTCCATGTCCGGTTGATCACCGTGATCTTTTCCTCATATATCTTGCCGCCGTTGGGATCGTCCTCTTCCCGAATCCGCCCCTTCCGTATTTTAATGGCCTCAAGCGTGGTGGGCACATGGCCGGCTTCAATATGGCGCCGCTCAATCGTCTCGTTGACATGGTCGTCATAATCTATCACCACATCGATGATCGCATGGGCGTTGAGCCTTTGCGCTTCGGCCATTAAATCGCCGTAGGTGATGTATTGGCCGGTCCAGTGATCCTCTCCGTCCTCTCCTATGGCGTAAACCGAGTTGGCCTGAATTTGGATGATTCCGATGGCGGTAAAGTCTTTAACCTTGAAAACTTCCGGGCCCGTGAGTCCCCAGCCCTGCTGAACGCCCTTCCAGTTTGAACCGGTTCTCAGCTCAATATCCTCCGCCGGAATGGACGAATAGGAGCCGATGTCATATATGGCTTTATCCGAAGGAGGAACCTCCAGTATCATATTTGCGGTAGTAATATCCGCAGGGATACTGATAAGTATTTTTTCGTTGACCTGAACCGCCGGTATTCCGCTGATCGTTACCGTCAGGGACTGCTGGCCTTCGGAAACCGGCACGGCTTCTTCCGCTATAACGGCGCTCAGGCCCCGGGGAAGGTTGCTGAACCAACTGGAAATATCCGTGTCTTGGGCGATGTTATCCGTCAGTTTGGTTCCGCCGAATTTGATCCTGAAGGTTTTGGCGTCGATGCTCCTATTAACCGCGCCGCCTATAACAATGGACGCCACATCCACTCCGTAGACTTCAAAGCGGCGATCTTCGTCAGGCGGAATGTGAAAATCCCAGGAACGGTTGGTCACTTCCCAAGGCACCCGTATCTTGATCGGCTGATTGATCGTCTGCTCCGGAATGCCGTCAATGGTTACGATGATTTGGGTCGTCCCCTTGTCCGCGGCGAATTTCGCTGCAGGATCGATTGCGTGGGCAGTCGCCTTCAGGCCCTGGGGGATGTTCAGAAACCAACCCGTTATATCGGCGCCGTTTTTTATCGGAACCTGAATGGAGGTCTCAATAAGACTTATCGTAATGTCCTTGGGAAAAATCTTGGAGCCCAGGGTTCCTCCGATGATTTTGGTATTGGCATTGCGGATCCATTGCGTTCCCTCGTCCACGGCAAAGCGGGAAGCATCCGCTATTTCAACTTTTGCGTCCACAATGTCGATCAAAGGAAAGCCGACCGGTCCTGCGGGTGGAGGAGTGTTGCATCCTGCAAAAATCAAAAGGACAAGCCCTGCAAAAACCGCCGTTAAACCGGCTGGAAAGTTCTTTTTCATTTTATGCTCCTTTATGTATTACTGGGTTTGACCGGCTGCCCAGGACCGGAAAGATTCTTCTTCGCTCGGCGAAATAAAAGTACGGGCGTTGCCGCCCGTAAGATACGTTCCGGGGATACTTACCCTGATCTCTTCCCGCATCGTTACAGCCGGCGTGCCGGAAACATAGATTTTGATGGACGTGGCGCCCTTCTTTATTCCGTGGGCCCTTGCCTCAAGTCCTTCGGGAAGGTTCTGTATCCAGTTGCTGACATCCTCCCCTTCCAGAATACCCCGGGAGAAGGTTAGCCTTTCGGGAAGGGCGATCACGATATCGACCGCTTCCAGGGGGCGGTCTTCAAATATCTCCTGACCCTTAACGCCGGAAATAGCGTAAACCGGCGGCGGCAGCCGTTCCGCCTCAGGCATCAAGGGGCTTGCCGGCAGGGCGTAAACATTGCCGCCGGCTTGCTGAATGCCGGGATTCTGGCGGGGCTCATAATCGCGTTCCTGAACCTCCGCCACCTCCACTAGATCCGCCACTTTGCTTTGGCTGACTTCGTCCCGTCCGCCATCCAGAATGCCTTTGGCAAACAGCGGGAGACCGACAATCGTCAGGCCCAGGAAAACGAACAACCGAATCTTTTTCATTCTTTTCTCCTTAAATCACCGTGAAAATATGTTTTGAACCTAAACGTTATGGAGTTCAATAGGGGAATCTCCACAATTTTTGGTTTCTGGAAACAACCCGAAAATGAATGCTTGAAAATACGAAAAGAGCCTGAAGCGGCCAAAAGGACCTTCTGCGGTGAGCTTGCAATAATGTGTTTGTACAGGAATTGCCAGCGAAAACCGGGGGGAGGGAGGGCAAAATGAACACTGGGGAGAAGTAGCGGCTGTGCTCACGAGACCCTCCAAAGGACTTGCGAAATTGTTTGGGCCGAAGATAGGCCACAAAATTACATAATAGTACAATAACAGAGGGCGTATTGTCAAGCCCCCGGTGGCAAAGAAGACTGAGGAAAAGCCCGGGGCCCTTTCCCCACGGCCTTACAAAGACGGCCCATTTATAGTAGATTTACCCGATGGAAAAAATCTTTGTGTTATTAAAACCCTGGACCCTGCAAGGGGCGGACGGCAATGCCCGCCGGCGCTGAGGCCGCGGCCCCGCAGAGGGATTCACCGCCCAGGTGGGATTTGTCTTCTATATATACTTCGTTTGATTCGCCGGAGTACCGGCGGGATCTCGCTCTGCTTGGGGAAAAAACCGCCGCCTTCCTGGGGCTTCTGGAAACGCCCCTGCCCTCCGGCTCGGCCCTTCCCCCGGCGCTGATAGACCTGATAGGGGTGTGCGGGGAAGCGGGGGATCTGCGGGAAAACCTTTCCGCGTATGCCGAGGCAATCTACACCGCGGACACCCGGGACAGCCGGGCCCTGGCTGAGATCAACACCAT
>JAITLF010000338.1 GCA_031278025.1 Treponema sp. | reverse complement strand
GGCTCTTATGGCTTTCGTGCCTGGATAACCGAAACGGTCCGCATGATTCCCGATGAATACGAAAACGACGATAACGCCGATTCCGCCAAAGACATAAGTCCGGGAACGTCCCAGCAGCATACCTTTACCACCGGAGATGATGCGGACTGGGTCAAGTTCCGGATAAGCCGGGCCGGGCGCTATACAATCCGGACCCGGGGCGTCAATTCCTCCGAGCTTGATACGTACATCGAATTATACGATGGAAATCGTAATTCCATAGATGATGATGACGATGGCGGTGAATACTACGATTCCCTCCTTTCCGTGCGCCTTCAGGCAGGAACCTACTACTTAAAAGTGGAATGTCTCGACAGCGAACCTGACCAACCCTATACAATCAGAATAGACGCGGAGGAGTAGTTACAATTTATTCGTTGTAACTATTGACATTACAACAAAAGAACGTTAAATTCTCATTGTAACCGTTGTGGTTACAATGGGATTGTATGCAGATAGGGATAAAATTTTCTGTCGCGATACATATTATGCTCTGTGCGGATGTTTTCAGGGATGACTGTAAGATCACCAGTGAATTTATCGCGTCAAGCGTGCGGACCAACCCGGTGGTCATCCGCAAGATTGCCGGACAGCTGAGGGACGCGGGTTTGATCGAAATTACCCCGGGCGCCGGGGGTCTCCGCCTTGCCCGAAAGCCCGGCAAAATATCCCTCAAGGATATATTCCTCGCGGTAGAACCGGTCAAGGACGGCAAGCTGTTTAAGATCCACAGGGGAACGGAGCCGAAGTGCCGGGTGGGGGCATATATCTCCACGCTGCTTGGGCCCTATTTTGCCGGGGCGCAGTATGTGATGGAGCAGTACCTGTCAAAGTCAACCCTGCAGAATTTGCTGGACGATCTTAAGATGCTTTGGCCGTAAGGGACAACTAACTGTTCCGGCAGGGGGGTAGGCCGGGACCTTGGCCCGGCCGCAGGGGGGGCGAACAGGGCTTGTATCCGCCTGCGGCTGCCTCTATGGTAACAGCCCCCCCTTAAATAGTTATTTGCCCCGTGAGGTGTGTGTGCTTTTGGTTATTGACATTGGTACTTCGAATTTCAAGGCGGCCCTTGTGGACTATGACGGAAACTGCGGGGGCGAGGTCTCTCTGCCGCTTGAGGTACATTCCGGCCCGGACGGGAGACATGAGGCCGATCCCGCACAGTGGCTCCGCTCTTTTGAGAGCGCCCTGTTTCAGTTGGGCCCGCTTGACGCGGTAGAGGCGCTGGTAATAAGCGGAAACGGCCCTACGGTTATCCCCGTTACCGGAGAGCCTTCCCTTGCCGGGGGGGAGCTTTCCCTGCCGGCGGCTTCCGCGCGGCTTTGGCTGGACCGCCGGGCGGAAAAAGAGGCGGAGACTATTTCCGCCATAGTGGGCGACTACGTTGATCCGGGTTTCTTTCTGCCGAAGATGCTGGCGGTAAAAACGCGGGAAGCGGAACTTTACCGCCGGACCCGTTACTTTCTTTCGCCGCCGGAATTTCTGGCCTATGCCCTTACCGGTCAGGCGTGGACGGTGTTTCCCTCCGAGGGGTTTGAAAGGTGGTACTGGAACGATGAGGTGCTGGAGAAGGCGGGGCTTGACAGGGAAAAGTTTCCCCCGTTTGTTTCGCCGGGCGGCGAAACAGGAATACTGTTTTCCGGAACGGCGCGGCATTTCGGATTTGACCGGGGGGTAAAGGTCCTTGCCGGCGGCCCGGACTTCTTTGTTTCCATTCCGGGGACCGGTACGGTAAAGCCCGGAGGAGTCTGCGACCGTTCGGGAACGTCCGAGGGGATCAACTTATGTACCAAAGAAAGGATCACCGACGGGCGGCTTATGAGTTACGGCCACCCGGTAAAGGGATACTGGAATCTTTCGGGTATTATTTCTACTACCGGCAAGGCGATAGCCTGGGCAAGGGAACTGCTCGGCGTTGAAAAGGAAAGTTTCGACGATTTTTACGCGCTTGCCTCGCAGGCGGAACCGGGCGCCGGGGGGGTGCTGTTTCTGCCCTACCTGAGCGGTGAACGCGCGCCCGTCTGGGATCCGCGGGCGCGGGGGGTATTCATGGGCCTTTCCCTCGCCTCAGGAAGGGGGGAGCTTGCCCGTGCGGCGGCCGAGGGGATCTGTTTTGCCGTAAGGGATGTGGCGGAAGTAATGGAAGAGCTTGGAGCGCCGGTTTCCGAATTCCGGATAAGCGGAGGGCCGGCCAAAAGCGATTTCCTCAATCAGCTCAAGGCTGATATTACCGGCCGGCCCGTTCTTGTGCCTGTGAGGAAGGATGCGGAAATTACCGGCCTCGCGGTTACCGGCGCGGCGGCGCTGGGAAAATACGCATCGGTTACGGAAGCCGCCGCCGCGATGGTCCGGATCGAAAGGGAATACGAGCCCCACGCCGGAAGAAAACGGATCTACGATGAACGCTTTGCGGCGTACCGGGAATTATACCGCGCTCTTAAGGGCCGGTTTTGAAAGGAGTATTCATGAACGCCTTGCGTTCATGTCCGATGAAACATCAGAGGCGGTACCGCCGCCGGTTATGAGGAGTGTAATTATGACGAAAAATAACGGACAAAGCGGCTGCGTCATCTTTGCGGCGGCCTGCGCCGTACTAACGGCGTTTCTGTTTCTGCTGCCGTTGACGCCGGTGTACTCCGGCGCTTCACGGGAAAAACACACCGGATCGGATCCGTCGAATCCGTTACGCGCCGGCTCGGATTCGTTTTCGGTACTGGTGTATATTACCGGGATAATGGCGGGAAGTCCGACTTACGAACTTTTGGCGCAGGGGGCCGAAAGTTTCGCGGCGGCCCACGATAACGTAAAGGTAAAGGTCTACGAAGCGGGCTTCAACCAGGCCGAGTGGGAGGAACAGCTTACTTCCCTGGTAGCCTCCGGCGAGTACGATTTAGTGCTGGGGACCAATCCATCGCTGCCCGAAATCTGCGTTAATGTGGGGAAAAAATTCCCCAATCAAAAATTCATTATTACCGACGCGGAGTACGGCGGTTCCGGCCAGATCAGCACATGGCTTTACAATCAGTACGAACAGTCGCTTTTTCTGGGTTATCTTGCGGGGCTTATCACGACCAGTAACATGCCCCGCGCCAATGCCGCGAAAAAGATCGGCTTTATCGCGGCCCAGGAATATCCCCTGCTTAACAGGCACATTGTTCCCGGTTTTCTCGCGGGCGCGCGGATGGTCGATCCTTCGATTGAACTTGACTTCAGGATCATCGGCAACTGGTTTGACGCGAACAAGGCGGCCGATTTGGCCCTTTCCATGATCGACAGCGGCGTTGACGTGTTCGCCTCCATCGCGGGCGGGGCCGCCCAGGGGATGGTTAAGGCCGCGGGGGAACGGGGGGCCTACGTGCTGTTCCACAATACCAATGAGTACAGGACCGCGCCGGGGGTAATTGTCGGCTGCGGCATTATAGAACAGAAGAAACTAGTGGAGGAGATACTGGCGGATATGCTGGCGGGGAAGATCGTCTGGGGAAGCGCGAAGACGGTAGGCGTCAGGGACGGCTACATCGGTTTTGCCGCCGATGATCCCGGGTACACCGGTTATCTTCCCCCGGAAATACGGGCGAAGTTCGACGCCTTTATGGCGGACATGAAGGCGGGGAAAGTCGCCTATACTGTTCCGCGGCTTTAGCCGCGTTGGTTGTGTTTGTGTTAATTATAATTATGTTAACGGAGGAATCATGCCCCTGGCGGCCGGACAGGAGGCGGTAATGAATGTACCGCCCGCCGTGGAAATGCGGAATATCTCAAAACTGTACCGTGATACCGGCCGCTGGGCAAACCGCGGCGTTAATCTGGAGTTAAGGCGGGGGGAGATTCTCTCTTTGGCCGGGGAAAACGGCGCGGGAAAATCCACGCTGATGAAGATCCTCTACGGGCTTGTGGAAGCCACGGAAGGGGAGATCCTCATCAACGGCAGGGCGGAAAAAATACATTCGCCGCTTGACGCGAACCGCCTGGGTATCGGTATGGTGCATCAGCATTTCATGCTCTTTCCGGAATTTACCGTTGCCCAAAATGTTGTCATGGGAATTGAGCCGCGAAAAGCCTTTCTGTTCTACGACTTTGCCAAAGCCGAAGAAAAGGTGGACGCGGTGATCAGGGCGCACCGGTTTTCCGTTGAAGCCCGCGCGCCGGTAGCGTCGCTTACGGTGGGACAGATGCAGCAGGTGGAGATTCTCAAACTCCTCTACCGGAATGCGGATATTTTTATCCTCGACGAACCGACGGCGGTCCTTGCCGGGGAGGAAATCGCCTCTATTTTCAACACCTTCAGGATGCTCGCCAAAGCGGGAAAGTCCCTGATCCTTATTACCCATAAGCCGGGTGAAATTAAGCAAATTTCCGATAGAACGGTGATCCTGCGGAAGGGGGAAGTGGCCGCGGCACTCAGGACAGGGGATGTTGACGAAAAGGAACTTTCCCGCCTCCTGATGGGAGAACACGCGCGGGATACTCCGAATACGACGCCGCGTAAAGAGGCGCCTCCCGGCGAAAGACGGAAAACGGGGGGAATCCCGGTTCTTGCCTTTGAGGGGGTAACGGTGCTGCGGCACAGGCAGAAGCGGCCGGCGCTGGACAACGTTAGTTTTACCGTTCATTCCGGGGAGGTCCTGGGCTTCGCCGGGGTAGGGGGTAACGGCCTTGGAACCCTGGAGGCGGTGCTGGGGGGCTTTCTTCCGGTCACCCGGGGCAGGATACTCCACCGGGGGAGGGATATTTCCGCGCTTAAAACACGGGCCCTCCGCAAACTGGGCCTTGCCTATGTCCCCGGCGACCGTCTTTCGGTAGGGGCCGCGCCCGCCGCCACCGTGGCGGAGAACATGATGGTCAACCGCCGCCATGACTTTTTCCCCAGGGGTTTTTTGGACGGCAGGGCATTGGGCCGTTTTACCGGGGAACTTATTGAACGCTACGGCATTGACGGAAAGGCCGGGGAACCTATCCGTTCCCTTTCCGGGGGCAACATTCAGAAGCTTATCCTGGCGCGGGAAATAGACCGGTACCGGGACTATGTCGTTTTTTCCGAACCGGCCTGGGGGCTTGATGTTTCCGCAAGCCGGTATGTATACGGGCAGATAGAATCTCTATGCGCCAGAGGCGCCGCCGTTATCCTTATTTCCTCCAACCTGGACGAGGTCCTTTTTAACGCGGACAGGGTCCTTGTATTTTGCCGGGGCGCCGTTGCCGCGGAAATACCCAACCCCCTGGCCGGCAAAGAGGGGGAGGGGGAAGCCGAAGGCAGATCCCGCCTGAAAGAGGAAATCGGTTCTTTCATGCTGGGGCTTGCCGGGGGTCCGCCGTGAAATTCCACTCCGGATTTGACGATACGCGCGGCGGAACGCTTCCCGCCAAAACCGTGGTAGGGGCCGGCAGGGCGCCCGACAATCCCCCCAACCGTTTCGGGCAGGGGCTTGACAGGACAATCACCGGTATAGGGATGAGCGCGGGGGGTATGCTGCTGATCCTTGCCGTCTCGATTCTTGCGGCGGTGCTGCTGGTTTTTCTTTTAAGCGCGGATCCGGCAAAAACACTGTCGCTGTTTTTTCTGGGCCCCTTCAGAAACACCTACTATTTCGGCAATATGCTGAACGGCGCCGTTCCCCTTGTCTTCGGCGGACTCGGTGTTTCCATCGCCATGCGTTCGGGAAACCTGAATCTCGGCGGGGAGGGGCAGGTATATTCGGGGGCCTTTGTTACCGCCGTTACCGCTCTGGCGCTTGAAGGCGCGGGATACGCCGGGGCGCTTGCCGCCTTAATGGCCGGGGCTTTTTTCGCGGGCCTTGCGGCGGCGCTGCCGGGCCTGTGCAAAGTACGGTGGAACACCAACGAACTTATCACTACCTTCCTCGTTTCCAACACGCTGATCCTCATCACCAATTACTGTGTCACCGGTCCCTTCCTGGATCCGGCCACCAGTCTCCAGTCTACGCGGAAGATACCGGGGGCGTTTCACCTTCCCCTGATTCTGGGCCCGTCAAATTTAAGCGCCGCCGTTTTCTTCGCGCTGCTTGCGGTAGTTCTGGTGTGGGTATTTCTCTACCGTACACGGGCGGGCTATGAAATCAGAATGTCGGGCCTTAACCTGATGTTTGCCCGCTACGGCGGAATCAACACGGATTTCAGCGTCGTCTTGTCCATGTTCCTCTCGGGGGCCCTCCACGGCATATCGGGCGGCATGGCGGTCTACGGAACTTATTTTTCCGTTGTAAAGGAATTTTCCCTGGGGCTGGGCTGGAACAGCCTTGCCGTCGCCCTCATCGCCCGGTCAAGGCCGGCGCTGGTTATTCCCGCGGCGGTCTTCTTTACCTGGATCGCCTCCGGCGCCCGGCTTGCCATGCAGTTCTCCGATGTTACCACGGAGATCGCCTCAATTGTGCAGTCGGTAGTGTTTTTCCTGGTTTCCAGCGCCGCGATCAGGGATCTTTTCAGCGGCAGGGGGAAGCCGCACAGGGTGAAATTGTATGGGGGAAAGTTGTAATGGATCAGGGCATACCGGTTCTGCACAGCGCCATCGGCATCATGACGCCGTTGCTTTTTGCCGCAATCGGGGGACTCTTTACGGAGCTGGCCGGAACACTCAATATCGCGCTTGAGGGACTCCTCCTTTTGGGCGCCTTTACCGCTGTGGCCGTCACCCACTTTTCGGGCAGCATCGCGGCGGGCATTCTCGCCGCGATGCTTGCCTCCATGCTTCTTGCCGCGCTCGTTGCCTTCCTGACCCTTAATCTAAAGGCAAATGTATTTATCGCCGCGCTCGCGGCAAACCTCTTTGCGCCGGGCATTACGGTACTGCTTTCCTACCGGCTCTTTTCTACCCGGGGTATGGTGGCGTTTAACGATTTACCTAAATTGAAAATCCTAAGCGTAAGTATTTTGGAAAGGATACCCGTCGCGGGTGAATTGTTCATGAATCACAGTATTTATGTTTATTGTTCATGGGCTTTGCTTTTTATCGCCTGGGTGATACTGTACAAAACGCCTTTCGGCTTTCATCTCCGCTCCTGCGAACTGCATTCGGGAGCGTTAATGTCACTGGGCATAAAAAGCGACCGTTACCGTTTTATTGCCTTCCTGATTTCCGGCTTTTGCTGCGGCATAGGCGGTTCCATGCTCACGATCAATCTGGGCGCGTTTGTACCGAACATCTCGGCGGGCAGGGGCTGGATAGCGCTGGTTGTAATATTTTTGGGAAACCGCAGGCCCCTGGGACTCTTCGCGGCGGCGCTGCTTTTCGGCCTGGCCGAATCCTTTTCAAACTACGCGCAGGGGATTTTCAACGTCTCCGCGGATTTTATCCTGGCGATCCCCTATGTCTTTACCCTTGCGGGGATGATCGGTATCTCGATATACGGCAAACGCAAAAACCGTGTCATGCAGGTTAGGTAAGAGGTAGCAGGTAGTTCATTGGAGCTTCCAGACGCCGTCTGATTTTACGTAGGTTCCCGCCTGCCTTTCCCGGCTGATATAGTAATTGATAAAGCCCGGCTCAAAATTTTCGATGTACACTTCGGTTTTATCGCCGATGGTGATCCGTGAAAGCGCGTTCCTTGAAAATACCCTGGGCATGACGGCGGTAACATTAGTTGAAATGCTTATGGTCGTAACAGGATTCTTGTTAAACGCCCCGTAGCGCACGGCGGTAACACTGTTTGGAATAACCACGCCTGTCAGTTTGTTGTTCGCGAACGCGCTGATCCCGATGACGGCCAGACCTTCGTTCAGGACAAGGCTGGTCAGTTCGTTGTCCGCAAAGGCAAGGTCCCCGAT
>JAITLF010000279.1 GCA_031278025.1 Treponema sp. | reverse complement strand
ACCTGCGGGTAAGTTTCCGGGCCGCGGGGTATACGGCCAGCGAATTTCCCTGCGGGACTCTGCCCCTTATCGCCAAAGGCCGGAGCGCGGAGCTTCCCCTCTACGCGGATTTTTCCCCGGAACTGTTACGCTTTACCGACACCGGGCGGGTCCTCGGCGAAGTCGTTATCCGCTGCCGGTTTTTGGGAACCGAAAGACAGTCGGTACAAACCGCGGCGGTACAGGTACATAACCGGAACGTGTTTCCCCCATCGGACGCGGCGGGCCTTGCGGCCTTTGTATCCCCCGCCTCCCCGGAAATCCTTGAATACGCGAAACACATCACCGGGCTCGCCCGGTCCAACCGGCGGACGGGCTTAAACCAGAACATGCAATTTGCGGTGTGGCTCTTTGAAGGGCTGCGGGCCGCGGGCATCCGGCTGGACGACACCCATACCACGGAAAACGAAGTGCAGTTTCCGGCGGAGACGCTGGGCTTCAGGACGGGGAACCGGACGGACATCGGCCTGCTCTACGCGGCGGCGCTGGTAGCGGTGGGTATCCCTTCGGCAATTATTCCCCTTGAAGGAAGCGAAGGTTCCCCGGACGGTGATTTTGTCGTTGCTTATTACCTGGGGGTGAATCAGGCGGGGGCGGAACTTTTGTTCAACGGCCTTGAAAAGGCGCTGGTGATAGATGATGAAGTGTGGATGCCCCTTTCCATGAACGCCTTTAACGGCGGGTTTATGGCGGCCTGGGACGGCGGCGCGGCAGCCCTGAACGAAGCTTTTACCGCCGGAACGGAAGCGGAATTTTTCATGCTGGAAACCGCCTGGGGGACATACCCGCCCGCGCCGCTGCCGGCCCAGGGCAATACGGCTGTCCGGGTCAATGTGGGAAACCTGGCGCAGGCGGCGGACAGCGTGATTCAGCAGTACATCGCCCGCGAAATTCAGCCCCTGGTACAAAACGTTCAGCGGCAGATAGCGGCCGGCCCGACCGCGGCCTTGTACAACCGGTTGGGGATACTGCGTGTCCGCGCGGGGCAAACCGCTGACGCAAAGACGGCTTATGAACGGGCCGCCGGTATGGGGCTGGTTCCGGCCATGACCAACCGGGGGAATCTTGCCCTCATCGAAAAGGATTATCCCGCGGCGGAACGGTGGTTCAGACAGGCGCTGGAGCGGGAACCGGAGAATGCGGCGGCGTTAGAAGGAATGGAAAGGGTTGGAGAGCGGAGGGAGTAAAAAAGGTATGTTATTTTTTGGGATGCGGCGGGAGCCAGAGTACGGAAAGACTTTCGGCTTTTTCCACCGCTTCAAGTTCCTTGTGATCGCTGGTAACGAATTGAGCGGAAAGTTCAATAGCGGTGGCGATACCGATAGCGTCGGCAAGGGAACAGCTATACGATGCTTTAAGACGGGCCGCGCAAGCCAAAGCATTATTGGAAATATCATGAATAATTGTAATAGGGGAGGACTGTATCTGTTCAAACAGATGCTGCGCCCGCTCCGGCCCCATATCACGGATATAGCCGTAGCGTACCTCGATCATGTTGACGACACTCATATACAAGGCCATCTTCCGGTCCACAGCCTGCCTAAACAAATCCCGCATAATCTCTTTGCCCGGCTCGCCGTTCAGATAAGTGATAAGAGCGCAGGCATCGAGTACACAGGTCATTCCGTTCCGCCCTTGCCAAACATACGCCGGTATTCCGCTTCATCAAGCGCCTTATCTTCGCGGCGCATTTCAAGAAAGCGGTCAACCGTAAGGGTAGAACCCATTTTCCTGGCAAGCCCCTCAAGCCGTTCAACGGCTTCGTATGGGTTGTCCGCTTCCTGCGCCGATTTGGGCCTGTATGTCAATACAACCGGCCCCGCCGGAACTTCCTGCGGCACTTCAATAGTCAGCCGGTGGTTGGCCGGAATTTCAACCGTTTGTTCAATAGTCATATTACGGAGTATAGCATGAACCATCCGGTTTCACAATCATTAACACGTTGTGTTAATGTCCAATTAAACTGGCGGCGGTTCCGCCGCCTTGTATAGGAGTGCTCATTAACACGTTGTGTTAATGTCCGATTGAATATCGGCGGCGATTCCGCCGCCTTAATTAGGAGTGAAAAATGAAAAAGACGATGTTGGTGTTGATTGCCCTGCTGGCAATCGGCGGCGCGGTCTTCGGCCAGTCCTTCACGGTACAGAGCGTGTCGGGGCGGGTTGAACGGGAAACAGGCGGCAAGTGGGCGGCGGTCAATGCCGGGGACACTTTGACCGGGGAGGCGGTGATCCGCTCAGGGATAGGCGCGCGGCTCGTCCTTGCCTCCGACGGGCGGACCTTTTCCGTGGGGCGGTGCAGACCGGGACTGTCGCTTCCCTGGCCGGAAGCGGGACGGGCATACGGATTAACGGGCCGGTCCAAACCGATACGGGCGCGGTGAGCCGGACTACCGGCAGGGTCAGCACCGCTTCGGCCAGGGCCGGCGACGCGGCGGCGGAAGAGGATATTGCCGCCGAATGAACAAGGGCCGTGGTAAAAAGCTGTTTGTTATTCCCCTCGTTTGTTTCGCGCTTGCCCTGCCCCTGCTTTTTACCACGGCGGACAACAAAATTTACGACCTCTTTCTGCGCTTCCTGCCGTCCCTGACGGAACATGAAAAAGTCTATGTCCTTACCCTGGACGACGATTCCATAAGCTACGCCGGGGGCTTCCCTTTCCGGCGGGAAGTGATGGCCGATGTGGTACTGCTGCTCAGGGAGCTGGGGGCCGCCTCCATCACCTTCGACTTGAACTACCTTGACGAAAGCCCCCAGCGGCTGGACCGGGACTACGCGGGGGAAGTGTTTTCCCGCTACCTCGATGAGGGCTTCGGCAGCATCAACGAAACCGCCGCGCAAGTCATTGACGGTTTCGCTACGGGGAGTATCAGCCGGGAAGAAAGCGAAATTTACAAGGATGAATTTACCGCCCTCAACGGAGAAGTCCGCTCGGAACTGGAGAAGTCCCTTGAGTATCTGACTCAGGACGTGGATGAATACTTCGCCCGGGCTTTGGAGTTCACCGGCTTATCATGGCTTACCCTCACCATGATAAGCGCGGGCCACATTCTTTCCGGCGCGGAGATTCCCGCACCTGATGAAGCAATGAGGTCTCTGCTTGAATCGCGGATAGCGCTGAAAAGCGTTGCGTCTGATGATGACCAAAAGACCCCCGAAATGGCTGGGGTTATGCCGGCCATATACAAACTCCTGAGCCGGGCCGCGGGCGCGGGCTTTGTCAACGCCGACGCGGACCGGGACGGCATCAGGCGGCGGGTCAATCTTGTCGTAAAGTATGGGGGAAACTACTACGGCCATTTGGCCCTGGTTGGTATGCGGGAACTGCTGGGCGATCCGGCGATTGAGGTTTCCGATACGGAAATTATTTTGCGGAACGCGCATATCAACAGCCGTATTCAGGACATCAGGATACCCCGGACGGAGGACGGTTCGGTACTGCTCAAGTGGCCGAAAAAGTCTTTTTACGATTACCGGATCATGTCCCTTCTGGAACTGATCCAGCATACGGTTATCGAAAAAGTGTTCGCGGAGAATTTAAGCCTCATGGCTTCCTCCGGGTTCTTCACCGTGTGGGCGGACTTCCCGCTCACGGACTTCTACGGCACTACCCGGACCTTCCCCGGCGGATCCGCTCCAGCGCGTCCGCCGGGCTTTTCGCGGAAGCCAGCAGCCCGGCGTAGGCTTCGTCCCCAATGCCGTCCCGGCAGCTTGAGACCAGTATGAGGGTTCCACCGTCCTTCAAGGCCGCGGCCCCGTTGTCTATGGCCTTCTGGGACTGGTAGAGGTCAATGCCCATGGGAAATTTTGCCGCCGAGACCGCCTTTATGCAATCTGTGTGCGTCTCCGTGCCTCCCGGGGGCCCTCAACAATTTCACCAAAAATGTAATCCCGCGGCAATGCCAAAATCAGGCAGACAATATAGGAATTGTGTGTTCTCCCAAAAAAATATCCATCGGGAAAAAGCGCTCGCATAAAGCGGCCCCAGTATATCGCCCGATAAGCCAAAGTCCAGGGCGGCCTTCCAACTGTAAAAAGACGGATTTCCTACATTAATAACCGGCAATTCATAAAAGGGGATCAAGGAAATATATCCTCCCCTCATGGGACTGGTTTCCCGTTTGTTTATATAAAAACTTATCCCCCCGGACAAATCAAGGGAGCTAAACCCGCTGTTTTTAATATAGACGCTGAGTCCGGTATTCACGCTCATGGCAAAGGCCCCAAAGCGCAGGGCCAGCAATTTGCCTTCCAGGGGAATAAGAAAGGGATTGTTGCTATCGTCGCT
The DNA here is from genome assembly GCA_031278025.1 of Treponema sp. The sequence continues at coordinate 2,062 of JAITLF010000279.1, read as the reverse complement.
CTCAAAACCGTCTATCACCGGAGAGGCGATGGTTGACAAGCCGGGCAATGACACTATGTAATACTGAAGGGCAAAATCAAGGCTGTGCGCAGACAGGGGGACCGTCATTATGGTAGTTAAAATTAGTAATTTCCGCTTCATTTACAGCCCTCCGGTAATAATCGGCTCATAGCGGGTATCCGCCGGCGCCTGCAGGGATTGGTTCACAAAGGGCATATCCTCCGGTATTCCGCCATAACGGTCCCGCACATAAGAAACAACTCCATCATAGTTATCCTGCCATGTATATTTAAAATCAACAATCCTGTTTCCATATACATTTACACTTTCGGCGAGCTCAACAACAACCAGGTCTCCCAGGTAGGCGATAACCCCGCTTTCAAGGGTAAATAACCAATCGCTGAGATCAAAATCTTTGAGCTCAAAATCGGTAAAAACCCGTTTGAAGGAGCGGTCAAAAACATAATTAACCGCGTATTCCCCCGGAGGGGCTTTAATAAAAATAAAATTTTCACCGGCCTTCAAATTATGCCACTCGGCAATGCCCGGTGGAAACCGCCGTATTTTTGTGATTCGAAAAATCAGCCCCGAAGGATCCTCAGGTGTGATTACCCTCATCAAAAGATACCCGTTTTTTTCCTCCGGCGAAAAACGGTTTTTCCCCCGCACATTGGGAATAGAATAACAGGATGTAAAAGCGCAGCCAAAAGTAAAGGCAAATAAAAGAATAGCTACTTTACGCATAACAGCCCCCTTTTTGAAAGCGCCCCCATTGCTTTATAGAAAAACCCGGATTAGATCCACAGGGGAGCGCCTCCGAATTTCCTGGTGTACGGCCGCTGCCTCCTCAAAGGCATCGGACAGGCGCAGGACCGTCCGGTCCGGGTACGGCTCTGTCCCGTTGTACAGCACGATAAACTCAGGCCGCGGTATCTTCAACAGTTTTCTTCCGTACACATTCATTCCTGCAGTCAGCTTCTCGTATATCCGCGCTATATACATGAGTATCCGTAAGGGCAGATTGGGGTTGATAGTGCTCTGGTGTTCCAGGATGATGACCAGTTTCCGGGCGATCTCGAAGGAGATGTCGTTGAGCAGGTTCCGGTACAGCACGCCTTCCAGGGTGTTGATGGTGACGGGTATATCCGGGGACAGTACGACTCCGGCAATGGCTCCGTAAAGTTCCCGCAGGGTATCAGGATTGCTGAAAAGGAAGGAGAATACGCTGTCCTTGTAGCGGGTATTTGAGACCATTGCCGCCTCCGGGTTTAAGCATAGGGGATTCCACGCGGGTTTTCAATATGGCGTCAGCTAGGCCCCCGGAGACCCAACCAGGGGTCTATAGGGGAACCGGCACGGTGACACAGCCGTCGGGAAGCACAAGTATCCTGGGGACCGCAATGCCCCGGGCCTTCGCCCTTTCCAGGGCCTCGTCCAGCGCCGCCTGGGGGGACGGGGCTGCTTCAATGAACATGGCCGCAAGCCGTTCCGCGGGCAGCTCCGTCACGGCCTTGACCAGGGCCCGCCCGGACACCGCGGCCATCTTCGCCGCCTTATGGTAACCCAGCCTGTAGCCCCCGCGGATCCGCTCCAGCGCCTCCGCCGGGCTTTTCGCCGAGCCCAGCAGCTCCGCGTAGGCCCGGTCCCCAATGCCGTCCCGGCAGCTTGAAACCAGTATGAGGGTTCCGCCGTCCTTCAAGGCCGCGGCCCCGTTGTCTATGGCCTTCTGGGACTGGTAGAGGTCAATGTCCATGGGAAATTTTGCCGCCGACACCACAATATCCGCTTTTGCCGGCACGGCAACGCAAAATATCTTCCGGGCAGTCTCAACCGCTGCATAAAACGAATCCATCAAATCCCCCGCCGCCGCCGCGGCCACCCCCTGCTCCTTGTCCAGAACGGTCATAAACGAAAACACCGGGGCTTTTATGAGGGGCAGGGCGTCCATCATATCCTCGTGGACCGGGTTCCCCTCCAGGGCCAGGGAACGGGCCGCTGGGGAAAGCGCCAGTTTGTGGTTGGCCTCAATGGTTTTGTAGGCCGCTATCCCCGGCAGAAACGC
>JAITLF010000210.1 GCA_031278025.1 Treponema sp. | reverse complement strand
CAACCGGCGTAAGTATCACCAACGGCGGCGGTTCAGTGGCGTATAGCGCTTTTAGCAGTCTTCCACTGGGGTATTAACCGTTAACCCCTCGTCTCCCGGCCCCCGGCATTGTCCGGGGGCTTTTTTACGCGCCGCCGGATGACGGCGGACGGCTTTTTATCCCCAGCCCTTCCAGGGCGGCTATTTCCAAATACACAGAGGCTGGAATATTTTTATATTTTCCCCCTCTGATGAACCGCCCGAGTTATTTCCCGGCAGTCTTGAAGACCTCTATTCCCGGGGGTTTTCGTGGTACCGTTTGCCGTAACGCATGCAACTTTCCCGGGGTTTACAGGTCTATATAGTGTCTGTCTATAACGTAGACGCTAATTGGAGAAACTATTTGATCATTCTTGAAAAAAGGACCCTGGGGTGCCTTGCGTTGACTGCGGCGAAGGCGTACAAAACGAAAACCGCCTTTCAGATATACCGGGATTCGCATATTTATGGCGTATTAAACTATGCCGGTTTTGGCGAAAAAGCCCTGCGCTTTGCGGGGCTCCTTCTTGACCGGGGCCTAACGAGCGGCGGCAGGGTGATGATACTTTCGGAAAACCACACCATGTGGCCTGTAGCCTATTTTGGTACGGCCCTGGCCGGAGGGATCTCCGTTCCGGCGCTTATGGATTTTACCCCCGGGCAAATCAGCGCCATTGCCGCTCACTGCGGGGCTTCCTTTATCTGCTATAGCGAGCGGTCCCGGACGCGGTTTCTTGAAGCGGAAATTGACAACAGCATCCCCCGCCTCGCCCTGAATGGAAAAGATCTGCTGGAAGGAAAACGGATGCCCGAAATATCTTCCCTGCCCAGGGTTGACGAAAACGATCCCGCTTCAATCATCTATACTTCCGGAACATCCGGCGCAAGCAAGGGTGTAGTCCTTACCCACCTTAACCTTATTTTTACCGCCCAGGCTTCCCGTTCCTTAATGAAGATTTATTCCCGGGACAGGCTTCTTTCGGTGATCCCGCTGGCCCACACCTACGAATGCACCCTCGGCCTTCTTGCCCCGGTAATGTCAGGCGCTTCGGTAACCTATCTGGACAAGCCCGCCTCGCCCGGGGTGTTGCTTCCGGCAATGCAGACTCTGCGCCCCACCGCCATGGTTTCGGTTCCCCTGTTTATAGAAAAGATCTGCAAAAACAGCATCTTTCCAAAACTAAAAAAGAACCCCCTGTATAAATTCCCCCTAACCCGCTATCTGGCAATACGGGCTGCGGGCGCTAGATTGATGGCCGCCCTGGGGTCCCTGGTACGGTTTTTCGGCCTGGGCGGGGCGCCTCTGGACGAAGAAGTGGAGAACTTTCTCCGCAAGGCGGGCTTTCCCTATGCGCCGGGCTACGGCCTTACCGAATGCGCCCCACTGGTTACCGGAACTTCTCCGTATCACTTTCCCTACCGTTCTTCGGGCAGGGCCGTAAAGGGCGTTTCCCTAAGGCTGGCTGAAAGCGGCGAAATCGAAGTAAAAGGCCCCAACGTTATGCCCGGATATTACCGGGACGAAGAACGAACCAAAGCCGCTTTTACCGAAGACGGCTGGTTCAAAACAGGAGACCTGGGCCGGATAGACAAAAAAGGCTGCCTTTACATAAAAGGCAGGCTTAAAGCGCTTATCCTTGGGCCCTCGGGAGAAAATATCTATCCCGAAGAAATTGAACAGCTTTTATATAACTCGAATATGGTAGAAGACGCCCTGGTTGTTCCCGGCTCAAGGGGCGAGCTTGTAGCCCTGATAGTTTTAGACGAAAAAGCCCAGCTTGCCCTGACCGCGCTTGGGGAAAAACTTGATGAGCTTAAAAATAATATCAACCGGCGCATGGCGGCATTTTCCCGCCTTAGCCGTATCGAAGTACGCCAGGCGCCTTTTGAAAAAACCCCCACCTCCAAAATTAAACGCTTCCTGTACGCGCCGCACAATTAGGGAAACGCGATTGGCATCAAGTTTTTATAACTGATCCAGGGACAAAGACTCTGCCGGGGGTATCACCGTTTCGCGGTGGATTTCGCGGTTAAGCATATACAAAACAATCAGCGAATTTAAAGGCAGCTTGTAAGGGACAACCAGGGGGCCGCCGGAATATTCAACAGCAAGAAGGCGGCGCCTTTCGCCGTCCGGGGTCTGGGCTTCAAGACGTATCGACAGGGGATAGGGGTTTTTAGCCATATCATACCTGAAAAGCCCGAATACTTCGCCGGAAGGACCATCCCTTTGGAACGCCCCGGCAGGCGGCGAAAGCAGGACTATGTTTACCCTGGTTCCCGACTTTGCCATTACGCCCCCGGAAGGATTTTGATCCGCCACTGTTTCGGGCTTTTCCCCGGGAAGAGCGGGCTTTAGGGTAAAGGTAAAATCTATGCCCGTTATGGCAATCTGATCCAAAGCTTCGTCCATGCCAAGGCCTATAAGATCGGGTATTTTAACAAGAGCGTCCTCGGGCCCCCGGCTGACCACCATTTCCAGGGCTACAGGGCCTGAAATACCCGCCCCTTCTTCGGGCCTCTGCTCAAGAATGGTTCCCGGCGCTTCATCGGAATACTGGTACATTATGGGCTGTTTAAGTGTGATAAGAGGCGGGGCGCCCCCTTCGGCGGCATAGAGGGTCTGAATATCCATCCTGACTTCTTCAATATTGCGGCCAAGATAATTTTCTACAGTATTGATCATTACGCCCTGGCTTACCACAAGGCGTATGCGCCTGCCGGCTTTGACTATTGTACCCGGGACAGGTTCCTGCTCCAGGACAAGCCCCTTGTCCGCCGAAGTTTGAGAATAACGAAGCTGAATCCGGGGGTATAGCTCCTTGACCTGAAGTTCAAGCAGGGCTGAAGTCAGATCCTGACCCCGCACATCCGGCACCATGGTCTGCTCCGCCCCGCGGAGGGCAATAAAAAAAACCACTGCCGCTATAAGCCCCACAAAAATCACAATCCCCGCGACCATGGAAATAAAAAGCTTGAGGTGATTGGATATATAACTTTCCAGGGTTTCAAAATCCATTCTGATAAATCCTGAAAGCTACTATAACAAAAAAGGCACGGTATGTAAATGACAGTTATGTGCAATTGGTTGGCAAATTTTTTGGAAATATAAAAATGTATAAAAAATCGGTGATAGTCAAAAACAGGGTTGAAGAGCAGCTACAGGGTGAGCAGGCCCTCGGTTTGCGTGGCGGCATTGTCTTGAAACCGCTGATCCGCATCGTTTTATACAGGTCATCGCTAAGATAATTTGAGCCGCGATACACCCGCGAAAAAACGCGTTGTACCGGTTCAAGTATTTCGTTCCGAAAGCGCGTGCGCTCCTGTTCCTTTCTTTGATGAAACGGTGATACCCATTGACCTCGTTTATCCGATAGAATCCCCCACTTCCGGCTGCCGCAGTCGAGGTTCCCCGGGATAAGCTCTTCCGCGCCCTGGGGGATGAGGTACCCCTGTCCCTGGTCATAGGGCTTGTACGTTATCTTGTCGCTTTTTTCTTTGCTCATAGAGTTAGTATAGTACGGCTTCCGCAGGGGGGATGTGGGGCTGCCATTACTTCCTGGACTTCCCCCGTAGCGGCGTGAGGCCCGCAAAGCTGGCCTCATATACAGTCCTGTAGTGTGCAGTTGTGCCGTACACCATTATTTTTAGTATAATGCTTTTTCTAAATATACTGCATCATCACTCGGATTATTATAATATGGTTCTATTTCATAAAAATTATTTTTATAATATATTTTCAATGCGCTTTCCATTGTTTTTAATGTATCCAGTCTCATCTTTTTGTATTTTTTATATCTTGCTTCTTCTATTATTATTTCAACCAATTTTTTACCAATGTCTTTTCCTTTATATCTATCATTTACAAATAACCTTTTCATCTCGCAAATATCTTTATCAAGTCTTTTAAACCCAACACACCCAACAACACTGTCATTATCTTTTGCGATAATAAACGCTCCATCAGGTTCTTTGTATTTCTGTGGAAAATTTATTAATTCATCGTCAATATTTTGAAATGCCAAGTCTTGATTCAGCCATTTTACATATTCAAGTATTAATTCTTTGGCTTTAGCAATTTCTTCCCCTGTTTCCAATTTTTTATATATAATTTTTTTATCCATTTGAACCATCTCCTGTTAATATTTTATTTTATGCAATATTTCAATCTATGTCAATATATTTTCAACAAATCTTAGCCGCCATTTCACATAACTGCCTGTAGACAAACCAAGCTTTGCGTAATCTGTGAGGAAATTCTCAGGAGGACTCGAAGTAGTAACGTTGACAGGCTTTGTCGCATGCCCGGGTGATGTGATGCTCCATGAACGGAATTATCTGCGCCGGACGGATCTGTAACAACATTTGAAGTCAAAGTTATACTCTCACCCTTATCCACCCTATCATTACCGTCAAAGGATATGCTCGTGACCTCTGGTGTTATGTCGGGATCTTTCACGTTGTACCATCGCTCCGGGGGCAAGCCGTGATACGCTATGGAAGCACTGATTTATTCAATCGAGAATAATTAGGGAAACACGATTAGCGTCAAGTTAATCAGCGTTTCCCTATATATGGCCGGACCACAGGGCAAATGCATTTTTACCATAATTTTACCCGGACATAATAGAATTTTAACAATCAGGACTTACGCTGGCTTAAATTAATGCGGCCCGGAAGCCGCACGAAAATGAGGTTAGCATGGCATATTCGGCGGTAAAAGGCGGACGGGAAGCGGTGGCGGAGAGTATCAAGCTGCTGGAAAAATACCGGGCCGCCGTTCAGGCAGATATAAAACCCGAAACCCTGGAAAAAGGGATGTCCCTTCTCATCGACCGGATCATGGGGGAAGCGGGGTTTTACGCCCCTATGTACGCGGCGCTGGCCCTGAAACAATCCGCCGGTTCCCCGGAGGAGGCGGTCTTCCTGCTCAGGGCCTACCGTTCAACCCTGTCCCGTTCCTACCTGAGCCTCCCCCTGGACGGCGCGGACATGCGGATTAAGCGGCGCATATCCGCCGCGTTTAAGGATATCCCCGGAGGACAGTTTCTGGGCGCGACTTTCGACTATACCCACCGGTTCCTCAACTTCGATCTATTAAACCTGAATCTAAAGCGGAACGGTTCCGCAGGAAAAGACGCCGCTCCGCCGGAAAACGCCGCCGGAGAGTCCCTTACCGGAGAGGAAAGCGCCCCCGGAGAACAGGCCGCCGCAAAAGACCGGGCCATCCACGCCTGCCGGGTTTCGGATGAACTGCGGCGGGAAGGGCTTATCACCGCCAGAGAAGACGGCGGAGATCCCCGGGATCAAGACCCTTGGGACATAACCCAGGAACCCCTCGCCTTTCCCGTCCCCCGGTCCGCAAGGCTACAAACCCTGGCAAGGGCGGATACAGGCTACATCAGCGGCCTGGCCTACGCGGCGATCAGGGGCTTCGGCTCCGGCCACCCCACCGTAGGGGAACTGCGGACAGGAACCCTGGAACTGACCATTCCCTATCCCCTGGCTTCAGGCCAGGCCGGGGAGGAAAAACTTTTTGTAGGGGATATTACGGTAACCGAAGTGGAGTCCCTCTTCCCCGAGGAAGACCGGGAAATCAAAAAGGAAGCGAAGGAGGATCCCCTCAAGCTGCTCTCTTCCGGCCAGGGGGACAAGGCGGATACTTCCGTCAATGTTCTGAGCCTGGGCACGGGCTACGGCATGGTCTTCGGCAGGAACGATACCAAGGCCATTGCCATGTCGATTCTGGATTATTCCCTGAATACCATAGGCAGCGGTTCCGGAGAAAATCACGGGGGCGCGGCTCCCGGCGGCAGCGGCGGGACTTCCATTCCGGAGAATCAGGAATTTGTCCTCCTCCACGGGGACTGCCTGGAGATGAACGGTTTCATCTCCCATCTCAAACTGCCCCACTACGTTACTTTCCAGTCTAAACTGGACCGGGTGCGGCATACACAAAAGAAGGCGGATCATGACGGGTTATAATTTTGCTTTTCTGGACGAGGGCTCCAAACGGCTTGTCCGGCGGGCCCTGTTAAAGGCGGTGGCTATCCCTGGTTACCAGGTGCCCTTCGGTTCCCGTGAACTTCCCATAGGCCGGGGCTGGGGAACCGGGGGAATCCAGATCACCCTTTCGATCATCGGCAGGAAGGATACCCTCAAGGTGATCGATCAGGGCAGCGACGACAGCGTCAACGCCGTGTCCATCCGAGGTTTTGTTTCCGCCTGTACGAACATACAAACGACCACCGATTCCGAGGCGGCCACGGTGATCCAAACCCGCCACCGCATACCGGAGACTCCCCTGCGGAACGATCAGATTCTGGTTTTGCAAGTCCCCCTTCCCGAGGCCCTGCGGCTGGTGGAACCCCTGGAGTCGGTAACGAAAAAGATGCATTCCGAAATGGACTACGCCCCCATCTGGCTGGCGCTGTACGAAAACATCGTCCGGGTAGGGGAAATAGAACTGGGGGCCGATTACCCCGTGATGACAGAAGACCGCTATATCATGATGCCCTCCCCCATCCCCCGCTTCGACAACCCCAAACTCAACAACAGCCCTGCGCTCTACCTTTTCGGCGCGGGCCGGGAAAAAAAGATCTACGCCCTGCCGCCTTATACAAAAGTTGAGTCCCTCTGTTTTGAGGACCATCCCTTCCGCACCGAAGACATGTCCGGCATGGTGTGCCGGCTCTGCGGGGCCAGCGATGTTTTTATGGACGAATTTTTTGATTCCGCCACAGGGGAAAAACAGTACCAGTGTTCGGACAGCGGGTATTGTGAGAAGCGGCAAAAGGCCGCGTCCATGTAGGTTAAAGTAGCGCCGATTTATTCTCGATTGAATAAATCAGTGCTTCCTTGGGCAAAACAGATAGTATACACCATAGATTTAATGTGAACACCGTTATAAAAACGGGACTTTTGGGAGCGCCCGAAAAAATATTTTACCAATTATTAGCACATATTTAATAACCGTTTAACATTCACGGCCCCTAATATACCCATGATTACGGAACATACCTTCGCCTTGAAGCTGGACAATCTCACGGTCCGTCACGGGCCGGGCTGTCCGCGCTGCCTGGAGGCGGAAGCCGCCGGGGCGTACATGGAACGGAACCGCTGCCCTTTCTGCAGGACCGTTTGGGCCTTGAGGAACGTTTCCCTCAGGCAGGTGAAGGGGGAAATTCTGGGGATAGTGGGCGAATCCGGTTCGGGCAAAACAACGCTGATGAAGGCCCTGTATCTGGACAGCGAACCCGCTGCAGGGGCGTATTACCTGGGATGTTACGGCAATGGTGAAAAAAATATTTTCGCCTTAAGCCTTCAGCAGAAACAAAGCGTCAGAAATCAGCTTTTGGGCATGGTCTACCAAAATCCCCATCTTGGCCTGCGGATGTCTTTCTCCGCCGGGGCCAATGTGGCGGAAAAACTCATCGCCGCGGGGAACCGTAACGTGGCCGCCATGATGAAAAGGACCGCGGAACTGCTGGAACACATCGAGATTCCGGTAAGCCGGGTGAGGGAACCGCCCCGGAATTTTTCGGGCGGCATGCAGCAGCGGGTGCAGATCGCCAAGGCGGCGGCGAATAACCCGCCGGTGCTGCTGCTGGACGAGGTAACCACCGGGCTCGATCTTTCCGTTCAGGCCCGGGTGCTGGATCTGGTAAAAAAGATCCAGCGTGAATTCGCCGTAACCATGATCGTGGTAAGCCACGACCTGGCGGTGGTGCGGATGCTCGCGGGCCGCACGGCGGTCATGCTTGACGGCCGGATCGTCGAAGAAGGGCTTACGGATCAGATCATGGAAGATCCCCGGCACAGCTATACCCAGACGCTGGTCAATTCACTTTTGTAAACATGAAAAAAATGGTGCCCGGCACCGGTGGGGGATTATGAAAAAATGTTTGTTTAACGCCTCAGTGGTAGGCCCCGATACGATCATGCCTCATCACGCGGTTATCACCTGCGAAGATCGTATTCTGGACATCCTTCCCATGGACGCCCTGAACAATTACGACAAAGGCGGCGAGGAGATGCTCTACTTTGATGCCAGGGGCGGCTACATCATGCCGGGTTTCATCGATATTCATTCGGATTATATTGAAACGGTTATTCAGCCCCGGCCCACCTGTCTTATGGATTTTGAGACGGGCCTCCGGGAAGCGGAGAAGCAGCTTTTGTGCCACGGCGTTACCACCATCTACCATTCCCTTTCCCTGATGAACGGCAGCGGCGCCGAGGGCGCGGGGAACCGGCACAGCTTCCGTACCAGGGAAAACCTTGAGCGGCTGACGGGTTATATCAAGGATTTTCACGAAGGCTGCCACCTGATACGCCACCGCTTCCACGCCCGTTACGAAATCGACAATATCGGCATTTACGATTACCTGGCGGAACTTTTAAAAACCGGGGCGGTGCATGAACTTTCCTTTATGGATCACACCCCCGGACAGGGACAGTACCGGAACCTGGAAATATACGCCGCTTCCTACGGCACCTGGGCCGCCGCGTGCAGCGACAAAACCTTGGACGAGATTTTGGCGGAGTCAAAGAACAAGCCCGTGGCTTCCCATGAAATGCTCAAAGCCCTGGCGGCCCTGGCCCGTGAACGGAACATTCCCCTGGCTTCCCACGACGACGACACCCCGGAAAAACTCGCCCTGATGAAAAACGAATTCGGCGTAAGAATTTCCGAGTTCCCCATTGAGCTAGAAGTGGCAAAGAAGGCCCATGACGAGGGAATCCTGGTGGTGGTGGGCGCTCCAAACATCATGCTCGGCGGCAGCCATTCGGGTAATCTTTCCGCTCTGGAAGCGGTCCGCGAAGGGGCCGCGGACATTCTCTGTTCGGATTATTACCCCGCGTCGCTTTTACATTCGGCTTTCCGCCTTGAAGAGGAGGGCGTCCTCTCCCTGCCCGCGGCGGTACGGATGCTTACCCTCAACCCCGCCAGGGCCAT
>JAITLF010000135.1 GCA_031278025.1 Treponema sp. | reverse complement strand
CCGTGCCCCGCTTACATTAAAGTAAGTATACAATAACAATATGGCGCGTGGAATTTTCCTTATCAATAGCTTTCAGCGAATTTTTGCGATTTTTTCAGTAGTGGGACTTGGGCAACACCGCTGATAGTCGTGGAGCATGACGAGCAGACGCTACGGACGAATATAGCCGATGTCCTTGATATGACGATAGAGGAGGCGGCCGCCTTCTTTGAGTACATACCGCACATTGCCCGCAAGATGGAGACGCTGCTCTCCGTCGGGACGGGTTACCTCAAGCTGGGGCAGTCCGCCCTCACGCTCTCAGGCGGCGAGGTTCTCTTTACCGGTACGCCGGAGGAGGCTGCCCGTTGCGAGCGTTCCTACACAGGCAGGTATCTGGGCGAGGCGCTGGCTGCGAGGGGGTGATTCCAACGCGGTTTTTTGGGGGGGGGGGGGGGCAAACAATCAAAAACAGAAAAATAGCGCTGCTTTCATAACTCACCTTACGCAAATCAAGAAAATGAACTAAAACGGGATTATGGGAAGGGATTGGGCATACAGCGATTATTTGTTGGATAGCAGCGGCCGGGCAACAGCGGCCGGGTCGGCGGTGGCGCCGGAGCCGAGGAAGCTGTCAAGCACATAGTCGCCGGGGCTGGTGGAGATGTGGATTATGCGCTGGATGAGGCGTTCAGGCTTGGGGAAAGGTTCCCGGTTTGCAACAGCCCCGCGCGGAAACGCGCGGGGCTGCTTTTTCGGCGCGGGCCGGGTGGCGCACCCGTCATAGCTTTGCTATGTCCTGGCCGGAAAGCCCGGTCGCCTGGGTTATCTGCGGGGCCGGTATGCTGCTACCCTTGAGGTTTCGGGCGATTTCCCGATCCCTTTCCAGCCGTCCATCCTGCCGGGCGCCCTGTATGCCGAATTTATAGTCTATACGGGTCTGTTCGTACAGACAGAACGAACCTCCTCTCAAATAATGCAACGCTTACAAGATACTCCGCCGCAAATTTTGCGCGCAAAATTGTTTGCGCCTTCGGGCGGAGGAGGTTCATTCCGGAAACTGAAATCAGGCGGCTTACGGTCAACGCTGTGGTGAACACGGGTGCGTGGACCCTGGTCATCGAGGTGCTGTATCTGATGGTGCACCCGCTCAAGCAGGAAGTAACCGGTGCACATGGAGATACGGTACGCATCGTGGTTAAGTAACAGGCAGTAATGAGAAGTGAGGCGGAAGAGAAGTTTCCGGACGGCGCCCCGCCGCCTGCCCCAGCCTGTTGTTCGTTGAGATAGACACCAGTCCCATCAGACTTGGGATATTATAGGCCGAGGCTCTAATTGCTCAATGCCCGGAGAGGGGTAATTGACAAACTTTTTCCATACCGAAGGGGCAATGCCGGTTTTGTTTTTAAACAGACGGGAGAAGTAATACTGGTCCTCAAACCCCAGTTTATGGGCTACCTCTTTTACCGGTACATTCTCCTGTTCCAGTAGGTTTTCGGCCTTGCGTATCTTAATATGAATGTAGAACTGATAGGGGGTCATAGAAGTATAGGTTTTAAATATCTCGTTCAGCCGTGAAGTACTTATCCCTATTTTTTGGGAAATATTTGGCAGGTTGATAGTACCATACACATTCGATTCCATCAGGCATTTGGCTTTTTCCACGATCTTTTGATAGTAGTTGGGCTGTTCCTTTCTCCGCTCATGGGTCAGTATCTCGGTAAGCAGAGAAAGTATCCCCACACATGCCTTAAGCTGATACAGGGGCTGCTGGGCCCGAACTTCATCAAAAATATTGTTAAAGGTTAATACAATGTTATCCCTCAGGCCAAGATCAAAAAAGAGATGCCGCTGAGAAAGAAGGCCCTGCCGGATCATGTTGAAAAAAAAATCTCCCTTAAATCCAACCCAATATTCATGCCAGCCGGTTTCGTATACCGGTTTATAACTATGCCGGATTCCCGGCAGAATTAACAGCATGGAACCCGGGCTCACCGTATAGGTCCGGTCGCTTATGGAAAAAATCCCCTGTCCTTCGGTAATGTACACCAGTTGAAATTCCGGCAAGGTCCGGCTTTCGGCAACCTGCCTAAAAAGAACGGGATGCTCGTTTTTATGGGGTGGATAAACCGTGTTTGGTTCTACATTTATACACCCGGCGGTGGTACACACCATGCCGAGTCTTTCATCTTCTTTACTATAGGGGAGGTAATGCAGAAAGGAATCCCAGGCTTTCCATGAAATTTCCATATTTCTTAATAATACAATCTTTTTTCCATCACTTCAATAGATTTATCCATTTACGGCAGTTTGAATCCGGGTAGAAAATGAAAGTCTCAAACTATGTTGATGGGATAAGAATGGCTGAAGAAAAAGCGGATTATATACTTGAGCTACGGCACATTACAAAGACATTTCCCGGGGTAAGGGCTCTTGATGATGTCCACTTTACCCTAAAGAAGGGAGAAATCCACGCGCTTATGGGAGAAAACGGCGCGGGCAAATCTACCTTCATCAAGATCATAACAGGCGTACACATGCCCGACCAGGGGGATTTTCTGGTTGACGGCAGGCCGGCGAATATCCGCCACCCCCTCGATGCCCAGGACCAGGGAATTGCCGCGATCTACCAACATGTTACCTGCTTCCCGGATATCAGCGTGGCTGAAAATATTTTCATGGGCCACGAAAAGACAACGGCACCCTTTAAGCGCATCGACTGGAAAACCATGAATCGGGAGGCCGGGGAATTACTGGCCCGTCTCGACGCGAAATTCGACGCCCGCGCCGTAATGGGGACCCTTTCGGTGGCCCAGCAACAGATTGTGGAGATCGCCAAGGCACTCTCCACCAATGCCCGGATCATCATTATGGACGAGCCGACCGCGCCGCTTTCAAACCGGGAAAGTGAGGATCTTTACCGTATTACCGAAAATCTAAAACAAAAAGGCGTATCCATCATTTTTATATCCCACCGTTTTGAGGATATGTACCGGCTTGCCGACAGGGTAACGGTGCTGCGGGACGGAAAGTATATCAATACCTGGAATATCGGGGAAGTGGACAATCACACCTTGGTAACATCCATGGTGGGCAGGGAAATTGTTCAGTTCTTCCCAAAGCGGGAGATCGCAATCGGGGAGGAACTACTCAAGGTCGAGGGGCTTTTCCGTGTGGGCTTCTTCAAGGATGTCAGTTTTTCCGTGCGCCGGGGTGAGGTGCTGGCAATAACCGGCCTGGTGGGGGCGCAACGTACCGAAGTCTGCGAGGCGATCTACGGGATTTCATCTTACGATTCGGGGACCGTCACGCTGGAAGGCCGAAAATTAAACCGTCTCAACCCCGCCCAGGCCATCGCGGAAGGTATCGGCTTTCTCCCCGAAGACCGGCTAAAGCAGGGACTGGTACTCCGCTGGGAAATCGCCAAGAACATAATCCTTCCTGTTCTTGACAAATTTACCCGGTTTGGCTGGCTTAACACCCGGCTGGAGAATGAAAAGGCCAGGGAAACGGCGGAGAAACTGGCTGTAAAGGCGGGAAGCGTACACGACCTGGTCTCCACCCTTTCAGGCGGCAACCAGCAGAAGGTGATTGTGGGCAAGATGCTCAATGCGGACATGAAGGTTATAATCCTGGACGAGCCGACCAAAGGCGTTGACGTGGGGGCAAAGACGGCGATCTACTCCATCATAAACGATCTGGCGGCTTCGGGATACGGGATCATCATGATTTCTTCCGAACTGCCCGAAGTGTTGGGCATGAGCGACCGGGTCGTGGTAATGCGGGAAGGCGCCGTAACGGCGATCATGGATACCGCAGATGCTACCCAGGAAAGCATCCTCAAGGCGGCTATGGGAGAGTGAGCATGGGTTTAACCGGTAAAATAAAAGGTTTTAAAGATTCACCGTCCAACATAGTCGAAAAATTCCGCGAGCTGGGCCTGGTAATATTCATCGTTCTGGTAAGCGCCGCGGTGCAGGCGCGGAACCGGGAATTCCTAAGCCTGTTGAATATAGGACAAATCCTTGCAAATACCGCGATCCTGGCCATTCTTTCCGCCGGTATGATGATGGTCCTGCTTACCGGCGGCATCGATCTTTCGATCGGCGCGACAATGGCGTTCTCCGGCATGGTTACGGCCCTGACGGTCCGGGGCAACCCTGCCATTCCGCCGGCGGTATTGGTGCTTGAGGGAACGGTAACAGGAGCGGTCGTGGGCTTTGTCATCGGCTTCCTCATTGCCCGCTTCTCCATACTGCCTATAATCGCCAGCCTCGGTCTTATGAACGCTATACGGGGCCTTACCTACATGGTAAGCGGAGGCCAATGGGTCAGCGCGTATCAAATGCCGGATAGCTTCAAGGCTCTCGCGACGGGCAGAATACTTGGGGTGAATAATTTAGTCGTGATCGCGGTAATCATCTATTTGCTGTTCTACTACTTTATCACCTATACCCGCACGGGCAGGCGCATCTATGCCGTCGGTTCCAATCCGGAGGCCGCAGAGATTACGGGGCTTCCCCGGAAGCGGATCATCACATTGGTCTATGTGCTGATGGGCGCGCTGGCCGGCCTCTCCGGTGTACTCTGGGTAGCGAAGTTCGCCTCGGCCCAGGGGGACACCGCCGCGGGTTACGAAATGAACGTGATCGCGGCCTGCGTGCTTGGGGGCGTAAGCGTTTCGGGCGGCCGGGGGAAGCTGGCAGGCCTACTTTTGGGGGTGATCCTCTTCGGCATACTTGCCAACGCACTGCCGCTGATAAACGTATCGCCCTTCTGGCAGCAGGCCATACAGGGCCTTGTGATCCTTGGCGCGATCATCACCAACGTGCTGATAAAACGGAACAACGATCGGGCCGTGCTGCGTTCAAGGGACGCCCGCGCGTTCACCGTGGGGACTGGAAACAAAGTGAGGAGCGCGTCATGAGCGAAAGAACGCTGGCCGTCGAAAAACCCTGGAGTTGGAAGCGGTTTTTCTTCCAGTGGGAATGGCTGCTTGTGTTAATATTCATCCTCATTCATATCATCAACAGCTTCCTGTCACCCTGGTACCTGTCGGCCAATACCTTCCTCAGCGGGCCGATGAATTTTCTGGACAAGGCCTTCATCGTGCTTCCCATGATGCTGGTGATCATCCTGGGTAACATAGATATTTCCGTGGGTTCCACCGTTGCCCTCAGCGCGGTGACGATGGGGCTTATCTACAACGCGGGAGTCCCCATGCCCCTGGCCATGCTCTCAGCCCTCCTTATCGGGACCATCTGCGGCGGCGTAAACGGATTGTTGCTGATACAATTCAAGGAACTTCCGGCGATGATAGTAACCCTGTCGACCATGACGATCTACCGTGGCGTCGCCTACGTGATCCTGGAAAACCAGGCATCGGGCGGTTTTCCTTCGTGGTTTTCGTTCCTTGCCTGGGGCTATGTGGGACCCATTCCGTTCATACTGATAGTGTTCATTGTAGCGGCGGTAATCTTCGGCATCGTGCTGCACAAAACATCTTTCGGGCGTTCCGTCTACGGCATGGGGAGCAACCTGCTTGCCTGCCGCTATTCGGGGGTAAAGACCGACAGAATCCTGCTCATCGTTTATATTTTAACCGGATTCATGTCCGCCGTCTGCGCGATCTTCCTCACCTCCCGAATGGGTAGCACCCGGCCCAATGTGGCGGCCGGCTATGAGTTGGACGTGATAGCGATGGTGGTGCTGGGCGGTGTAAGCACTTCAGGCGGTACAGGCCGGATAGCCGGTCCCCTCCTGTCGATATTTATCATCGGATTTTTGAACTACGGTCTGGGACTTATCAACGTATCTGCCCAGGCGATACTGATTATTCTGGGGTTGCTCGTTGTACTTTCGGTACTGGTGGTGAACCTTAGAAGGCGGTAATACATGGTAAAATCCTGTCCGTAGGACGGATTATCATATTAGTAGGAGATTTTTAGGAGGAAAGAGATGGAAAACAATGTAAAAAAAGCCTTACTGCTTTCCACAGTAATGGTGCTGGTATTCGCGGGAACGCTGTTTGCTCGCGGCGACCAGCAGGCGGCGGGCGGCGGCAATACCCATGCGGTCGTGTTCAAAAGTACGGGGAACCCTTTTGGTGAAAAACTGATGGATGGTTTCGAGACCGGTGTCAAGGAACAGGGGGGCACGGTGATTCGCCGCGCTCCCGATCTTCCCACAGCGGAAGCCCAGATTCAGATCATCGATCAGCTTGTAGCCCAGAAAGTCGCGTCGATTACCATATCGGCAAACGATTTCGACGCGCTTCAACCGGTACTGACAAAGGCGAAGAACGCGGGTATCAAGGTTGTTACCGCCGACTCGGCGGTAAACCCGGCAAGCCGGTCCGTCCATATCAACCAGGCGGACACCCAGTTGATCGGCGAAACCCTGGTGGAGGCGGCCTTCGATCAGGCGGGCGGCTCAGGTGAGATAGCGATTCTTTCGGCAACCAGCCAGGCGTCAAACCAGAACGCGTGGATCGCGGTAATGGAGCAGACGCTGAAACAGGCCAAGTACGCCAACCTCAAACTGGTGAAGATAGCCTACGGCGATGACCTCCGTGACAAGTCCCTGTCAGAAACCGAGGGGCTTATCGCGAGTTACCCCAACCTCAAGGTTATCGTCGCGCCGACAACAGTCGGCATCGCGGCGGCAGCCAAAGCGATCTCTGACCGGGGGCTCATTGGCAAGATAAAGATCACCGGTCTGGGACTTCCTTCGGAAATGGCCGAGTACATAACGAACGGTTCATGTCCGTATATGTTCCTGTGGAATCCGATTGACCTCGGCTATCTAGCTTCATACGCTGCCGGGGCTCTGGCAAGCAACAAGATCACCGGCAAGATCGGGGACCAGTTCAACGGCGGCAAGCTCGGCGAATACAAGGTCGTACAGGCCTCGGACAACGGAACGGAAGTTATACTCGGTCCGCCCTTTAAGTTTGAACCCTCCAACATCAACGAGTGGAAATCGGTGTATTAACATTTAGATTCCGGACGGGGAAGGGAAATGAAAGAAGAAGGGTGGAAAAAGCGCCGCCTTTCCCTTTTCCCCTTCCCCTGCCGGCGCTTGCTGCAAAGAGGACCCCGCATGAAACGAAATGCTTTTGCGATGCGGCTTCACCCGGGCTGCGAGGCGGAATACAAAAGACGGCACGATCAAATTTGGCCGGAGCTCAAGGCGGAACTCCGTAAAGCCGGGGTTTCAAACTATTCAATTTATTTAGATAAAAAGACCTCTACCCTTTTTGCCTTTCAACACCTTGCGGATGACGCGACCGACGAGGAACTTGCAAAACAGGAAATCGTAAAAAAATGGTGGCACATGATGAAGGATATTATGGAGACCCACCCGGATGAATCGCCGGTTTCCGATACCCTGGAAGAATTATTCCACATGGATTAAAGGATTTGATAGGTTTTAAATATGAGTGTTGAAGATCTGACAAACCTGTCGCGGTATTACGGTGCAAACCCCGAATATGTGGTTGCCGGCGGCGGTAATACCTCCTTTAAAGATGAGACAACCCTGTATATCAAAGGCTCCGGCGCCGCACTGGCGGACATGACCCCGGATAGCTTTGTCAGGATGGACCGGCGGGCTTTAAGCCTGATATGGGAAAAAAATTATCCCCAGGATCCGGAAGAACGGGAAAGAGAAGTCCTGGCGGATATGATGGCGGCCCGGAAAAGCGGGGAAGAACATAAGCGGCCCAGCGTTGAAACCCTTCTCCACGACATATTGCCCTTTGCTTACGTTGTACATACCCATCCGGCGCTGTTAAACGGGCTTACCTGCTCAAAGCGGGGGGAGGAGGCGGCTACGGAATTGTTTGGCCGGGATGCCCTTTGGATCCCCTCCACCAACCCCGGCTACATCCTTTCCCGCGCGGTAAAGATCGCCATGGAGTTGTATAAGGCCCAACGAGGCCGCCCGGCGGAACTTATTTTACTTCAAAACCACGGAGCCTTTGTTGGGGCCGATAAGGCTGAGAGGCTTAAAGAAAAATACGCCCAAATAATGGAACGGCTGGAATCAAAAATAGTACGAAGGCCAGACCTGGGAGGAGGGCTTTCAAGCTGGGACTGTTCCGGGGAGCTAGCCGGGCTCCTTGCGGAACTGGCGGGAGCTTCTTCAGGGGAAAAAGAACCCTGGAAGGCAGTTTTTTGGCGAAACCATGAAATCGCCACCCTGGTACGGGATCGCGCTTCGTTTAGCCCCGTGTCCTCATCTTTTACACCGGATCACATCGTGTACTCCGGAAGCGATCCCCTCTTCATAGAGACCGGAACCGGCGCGATTCCGGACCTTCTTAGGGAGGCCTGGAAAAAACAATTGGAGAAAACCCGCAGGATTCCGAAGATTGCCGCCCTCCAGGGGCTGGGGGTCTTCGGAATCGGCCCTTCAGAAAAGGCGGCGAAGCTGTCCCTGGAACTTTTTATGGATACCATCAAGGTAGCGGTTTACGCACAGTCCTTTGGTGGAGAACGGTTCATGTCCCAAGACCAAATAGATTTTATAAATAATTGGGAAGTAGAGCGGTACCGCTCCAGGGTTTCCGCGGAATAGAGTCTTTAGGCCAAAGGGATGGCCGCAAAACATTTAAGGAGAAAGATATGAAGCCCTATGGGGACAAAGAATCAATAGAAACAGCCTATGGTCTGGCAAAAGAGGCCTATGGGAAACTGGGGGTTAATACTGATACATTTATCCGCGCCGCCGTGGATATCCCTGTTTCCATCCATTGCTGGCAGGGGGATGATGTGGTGGGATTCGAGGGAACCTCAGCATTATCCGGCGGCGGCATCCTTACTACCGGTAATTACCCCGGGAGGGCCCGCAACGGGGACGAACTGCGGCGGGACGCGGAATTTGCCTTTTCCCTCATCCCCGGGAAAAAGCGCTTTAACCTGCATTCATTTTACGCCGAAACCGGTGGAAAAAAAATTCACCGGGATGAACTGGAGCCGGAACATTTTAAAAAGTGGATGGACTGGTCCAGGGAACGGGGCATTCCGCTGGATTTTAACCCATCCTTCTTCGCTCATGACATGGCCGATTCCGGCTATACCCTGTCAAGCGCGGACCCGCAAATCCGCCGTTTCTGGATACGCCATGCCCTTGCTTCCCGGCGGATCGCCTCGGCATTTGGGGCCAACCAGGGTTCCCCGGCGGTAAACGATATATGGGTTCCAGACGGCTCCAAAGACCTACCCGCGGATCGCCTGTCCCCCCGGCTCCGGCTACGGGACGCGCTGGATGAAGTACTGGCAGTTTCACTGGACCCCAATACCATTACCGATACGGTGGAATCAAAACTTTTCGGTATCGGCAGTGAATCCTATGTTGTCGGTTCCTATGATTTCTATTTAGCCTACACGGCGGCCAAACAGATCCGCCTCTGTCTTGATATGGGGCATTTTCATCCCACCGAGAACATAGCGGACAAAATTTCCGCGGTACTGCTCTTTATTCCGGGCCTGTTGATACATTTTAGCCGGGGCATACGCTGGGATTCGGATCACGTGGCAATCTACTCCGATGATCTGCGGGAGGTATGCCGGGAGATCATCCGGCAGAAAAGCTTGGACCGAATTGACATTGCGCTGGATTTCTTTGACGCCTCGATAAACCGCATCGCCGCCTGGGCGATCGGCGCCCGGAGTGTTCGAAAGGCCCTGCTGGAGGCGCTCCTGGAACCCACCAATTTGCTGATTGACGCGGAAAAGGCGGACAAAAACCATGAACGGCTGGCCCTGATGGAAGAGTTAAAAACCCTGCCGTTTTCCGCGGTCTGGGATAAGTTGTGTTTGGATTCGGGGGTTCCAGTAGGGATCGATTGGCTGGGACCGGTCAATGAGTATGAGCAATCGGTACTCTTAAAACGCCGGTAGTTTGTAATGAGGGCGCATCGTGGATTATGCTATAGCGGTTATTGATATTGGAATGACCAATAAGAAGGTTGCGATATATGACGACCGGCTTAAACAAAGAGATATCCGGTATCATACCTTTCAGCCAAAAATAATCGATAGTTTCGAAACCCATGATCTCAGGGCCATGGAAGCATGGTTCATTGGGCAGCTCGCGGAATTGGCAAAGGATTATCCCGTTAAAGCCATTGCGATTACTACACATGGGGCTACCGTGGTCTGCGTGGGAAAAGACGGCAAGCCCGTCCTGCCCTGCATTTACTACACCTATGAACCGGGGGACGATTTTCACGACCGGTTTTACGCCCGTTTCGGCGCGCCTGAGGAACTCCAGGCCAAGACGGGAACGCCGAAGCTGGCGGCCCTGATCAACCCCGCCAAGGGGGTATTGTTTGCACGGGAACAGTATCCGGAGCAGTTCAAGCGCACGGCGCATATTCTCCAGTATCCACAGTATTGGGGATACCGTCTTACAGGGAAGATCGGAGCGGAAAGTACATATATGGGGTGCCACGGGTACTTTTGGGATCAGACAAGCCATACCCTGTCATCGGTAGCCTGGGACCTGGGGATAGCGTCCCTAATGCCGGAGAAACTTAACGCTTCCTGGGACATACTGGGTACCATCACCACGGAGCTGGCCCAAAAAACCGGCCTCTCAAAGGATGTGATCGTTACGATGGGCATCCACGATTCCAATTCATCCCTGCTCCCCCATTTCGCAAAGAAGGGAAAAACCGGCTTTGTCCTCAATTCAACCGGAACCTGGTGCGTCTGCATGAATCCGGTAGAGGAGTACGGTTTTTCCCCTGAGGAACTGGGCAAGGTGGTATTCTTCAATATTTCCGCCTTTGGGACTCCGGTAAAAACCGCCATTTTCACAGGCGGCCAGGAATTCGAAATCTGGTCCAAAACGCTTATGAAAATTCACCGGCGGGAGGATACCCCCCCCTACGACAAGGAGCGTTATCTTTCCGTCCTAAAGGAAAAAAGAGCCTTCCTGCTGCCTGAACTTACCCGGGGCTCAGGGCAATTTCCCCAATCAAGGGCACGGGTGGTGGAAGACGGCAGGGAATACACCTATCAGGATATTTCCCGTGAGCGGCAGCGGCCACCCTGCTTCGCGGATTATGAGGCGAGCTTTGCGCTCTTGCGTATATCCCTGGTTATGCAGTCCCTTACCGCCCTGGAACGGACAGGCCTTCTGCCGGGGACCGAGGTCTTTACCGAGGGGGGCTTTAGAAAGAACGAGGCCTATAACGCGCTGCTTTCGGCGGCCCTTAAGGATAACCGGGTATTCCTTACCGATGTAAACGAAGCCACCGCGCTGGGGGCCGCGATGACCGCCAAGATGGCGCTGACCGGGAAGGCCATGTCCGATCTGTCAGGGGATTTTGAGCTTGAATATCAGGAGATTCCTAAAATAGATGTGCCTGAACTGTTTTACTATCGGGAAGCCTGGCTGCGATATACCAATCAAATCTAAGGTTTTTCATATCCGGTATTTCCGGCATTTTGAAAAAGCCTTTAAATTATGGAGAAATGAATGAAAACAAAAGCAATCCGCATCTATGGGGTGAATGATCTCCGGCTTGAGGAATTCGAGCTTCCCCAGATCAGGGATGATGAAATCCTGGCAAAGGTGGTATCCGACTCAATCTGCATGTCCAGCCATAAGCTGGCCATGCAGGGGGCTGGGCACAAGCGGATCCGTCATGATCTTAGCGAGAATCCCGTCATCATCGGCCATGAATTCTGCGGCGTCATTGAAAAGGTAGGGAAGAAATGGGCGGGAAAATTTGAGCGCGGCGCCCGGTTCGCTATCCAGCCGGCCCTCAACTATCCCGGTCCTGACGGAAAGGCAACCCTCTGGGCGCCGGGCTACTCGTATGAATATACCGGCGGGGACGCCACCTATATCGTGATTCCTCAGGAAGTGATGGAGATGGACTGCCTGCTGGATTACAAGGCGGATAATTTTTATATGGGTTCCCTGGCGGAGCCGGTATCCTGTATTGTCGGGGCCTTCCATGCCCAGTACCATACACAGGGCGGCTCCTATGTTCATCAAATGGGCATTGTCGAAGGCGGTTCCCTGGCGCTCCTGGCCGGTGTGGGCCCGATGGGGCTTGGGGCCATTGATTACGCCATACACGGCCCCCGCAGGCCCGCCCTGCTGGTGGTTACCGACATTGACGAGGCCCGCCTTGCCCGGGCGGGACAGCTTTTGACCGTCGAGGAGGCTCAAAAGAACGGGGTAGAGCTCCGCTATATCAACACCAGGGACTCAGGCGATCCGGCGGCCCAGATCAAGGCGCTGAACGGGGATAAGTCCTATGACGATGTATTTGTCTTTGCGCCGGTAAAGCCGGTGCTTGAACTGGGGGATCGACTGCTGGGCTATGACGGCTGCCTTAACTTTTTTGCCGGCCCCA
Organism: Treponema sp.; assembly: GCA_031278025.1. The sequence goes on along the minus strand of JAITLF010000135.1, from coordinate 3,166 downwards.
CGGACCCCGCCTTCTCCGCGTCCCTGAATTTCTACAATGTCCACTATGAAGCCCACCATGTCGCGGGTACCTCCGGGGGCAACACGGATGACATGAGGGAAGCCCTGGACCTTATGGCCAGGGGGGATCTGAACCCGGTCTTCATGGTTACCCATATCGGCGGGCTTAACGCGGCGGCTCAAACCACCATAACCCTGGACAGAATCCCGGGCGGCAAAAAACTTATCTATACCCACAAAAGACTCGATCTCACCGCTATCGACGATTTTGAAGAGAAGGGAAAGACAGACCCCTTTTACAGGAAGCTGGGGGAGCTATGTAAAGCCCATAACGGCCTGTGGAACAAAGAGGCGGAGGATTACCTGCTGGCGGAGGCCCCGGAAATATGAGCATCCCCGCCGCGAGGCACTGGTTAAACTTTAGCGGCAGAGGGTTGGTGGTATTTGAGGGAGAGAGTATCTCGACAGTATAGGCCGGTGTTCCGGTTCCATCAACCATGCTTCCGGCATATTTGATGAGGGGCGGGGTCTACACCTACAGGTATACGCGGAATACGCTCCCTCCGGCGGCGGGGTTCGGGCTTTCCGCGACTATCACCCCGCCGTGCGCCCTCACTATAGCGGCGGCTATCGCAAGGCCGATGCCGGCGCCGCCTGAGCCGCGGCTGCGGGACTTGTCCGCGCGGTAGAGCCGTTCAAAGACGCGGGGGATGTCCTCCTCCGGTATGCCTATCCCTGAGTCCGCGACGGCAACTTCCCAGCGGGGACCGGGGAGCGGCTCGGCGCAAGCGCCGGACGGGGGTTTGGGGGCGGCAGCCCCCAGGAGAGGGGGCAGCGGAAGACCCGCGTCAGCGGGGCTGCAGCGAGGGGGAGGCTTCCCCCCTTCTACCTCACGGATACTGACGCTTATGAGTCCGTGGTCGGTGAACTTGACCGCGTTGGACAGCAGGTTGATAAATACCTGTTTCAGGCGGTCGCGGTCCGCGTTGACGGCGCTTTCGCGCAGGGATAGGCTGAGCGCAACACCTTTTTCGGCGGCGGCGGGCGCAAACTGTTCCGCAACCGTCCTTACGAGGGACGCAAGGTCAAAATCCGTTCTGTTGAGGGTGAGGTTTTCCCATTCAAGGCTGTGGAGCGTGCGGAGGTCCTCCACAAGGTTAGCCAGGCGGAGGATTTCTTCGTGGCAGCTTTCCAGGTGTTCGCGGTTCGCCTTGTACACGCCGTCCATCATCGCTTCGATGTTCCCTTGCAGGCAGGTGAGCGGCGTGCGCAGCTCGTGGGCTATGTCGGAGCTGAGTTGTTTCTGACTGCGCTCCGCCTCCTCCAGTTCCGCGGCGAGAAGGTTGATCGATGCGGAGAGCTCCGCCAGTTCCCGCGTCCTGTACCGCTGGGGTATCCTGATTTGAGGACGGGGGAGAAACATCCCGCCTGAATGCAACCGCGCTATCCCGCGGGCCGCCGCGCCGGCCCTGTTTACGGGGCGGGCTATTGCACGGGAGATGAGCGCCGAAACTGCCGCGCACAGGAGACAGAGTACGATGCCCGCGGTCAGCAGGAGGCGGTTTACCGAGCTAAGGAACTTTGTCTCGGTTTCGCTGTAGAAGTAGGGGCCGTAGCTTTCGATGATAACCGTCCCCACCAGTTGACCGTAGTACCTGACCGGGTATACCTGCCTCCGCATCCCGCCGTTCACGCGGAACTGCCGCTCCATCCGCGCCGTTATGCCGTTTATCACGTCCCTGCACTGCCGCATATCGCAGGAACGGGCATCCCATACCTCCCCGCCGCCTGAATCCTCCACGCTGACGATGTAGCCTTCGTGGACAAAGAGCATCCCGATGGTCTCTACGCTGAGAGAGTCGAAACTCCGCGCAAACGGGTCGTACAACTCGCTTATGGCCCGGACTATCTCCGCGCTCTTTTCGTTGATATTTTCTTTTATCAGCTCGTTAAAGGTTATGCCGGTAAAACGGTTTATCGCGAGCGCCAGGAGCGCAAGCGCAGCGCTGATGAACAGGGTATAGGTCAGGGTAAGCCGGTTTTGCAGGCTGATCGTAAAGGCCCCGCGCCGTTTCGCGCTCATTTTACCGCCTCCCCGCCGTCACGCCGCGCCGAAACGGTAGCCCATGCCGTACACGGTAACTATGTAGCGGGGGGAGCGCGGGTCATCGCCGATCTTTGCCCTCAGCCGCTTTATGTGGCTGTCTATCGAACGATCAAAGCCGTAATAATCATCACCCTTGACGGCGTCCAGTATCTCGTCGCGGGTAAAGATTTTTGCCTGCCGCGACATTAGCAGGGTGAGTATCTTGTACTCGTCCCGTGTCAGCGCTATAGGCATTCCATCCCGGATTACGCTCCGTTTTTCGGTGTCGACAACCAAATCACCGTAACGGAGGGAGGCCTCCGGCATCCCTCCGCCCCCCTCCGGCCTGCCCGCCGCCGTCCCGCCGCTCCGCCTGAGAGCCGCGGCCACCCGCGCGATAAGCTGGCGCGGGCTGAACGGTTTGGTAACATAGTCGTCCGCGCCAATGTTAAGCCCGCCGATGATGCTTTCTTCGTCCACTTTTGCGGTTATCATGATGATGGGGACGCCGGATACCCGCCTGATCCTGCCGCAGAATTCCTCGCCTGAGAGGTCCGGCAGCATCAGGTCAAGCAGTATCAGCGACACGGTGTTTTTTTCAAACATTTCCATCCCCTCCCTGCCGCTCCCGGCGCAAAGGACGGCGTAACCGCTCCTTTCGAGGTACGATTTCAGGAAGCTCCTTATCTTTGCCTCATCGTCCACCACCAAAACAGTCTGTCTGCCGCTCATAATTCAGGTATACTACATTTTTACCGGTGTTTCCATTCCTTCATACCGCGTCCTCCAGAGCTTTCTGTCCGTGCGGATGTGTCAAATTCTTTTCCCAAAAAACCGCTGAACCGGGGCTTTCTGAAAATGTCTTTATCCTACCTACGTCCAAGGCCTGCTTTGGGAGCCTGAACGGGCGTCTGAGACAAGCTCCAAACGCCTCCCAAAAAAAAAATCACGAAATACTTGTTTTTTTGACTTTTTTGCGATATAATATCTTATGTAAAGCAAACCGGGGAGCCCCGGAACAGCGTCTATTTCTTTTGCCGGAAATCGCTGAACCGGGGCTCAACGAAACGCCTTTATCCTA
>JAITLF010000066.1 GCA_031278025.1 Treponema sp. | reverse complement strand
GATTTCCCTTCGGTCAAATACAGGAAAATGAGTTTCAGAAGGTCCTCCGGTGTCTTAATTTCCCGTGCTCGCTGTAGAGCGCCCAGTTCCTTCGCTTTTTCTCTCCAATGCTCCGGTAGAATCGCCGCTAGAGCTTCGAATGTATAGTTTTCCTCTCTCATGCCCTCAGTTTATCAGATGAGAACTGTTTTGCCAACTATTTAGGTAAACGCATAGGGGGATATCCCCCAAAGTTCCGGGGATATCCCCGCGCTCCGTGGGGCGCTGCCCGGTCCCTGCGGGGCGCTGCCTGCACCCTGCGGGCTTCTTCCTGTTCCCCGCAGGGCTCTGCTTTGCCCCCGAATGCTTCATTTTTGCCCCCGAATGCTCCATTTTTGCCCCCGAATGCTCCATTTTTGCCCCCGAATGGTTCATTTTTGCCCCCGAATTTCGCGTTCGGGACTTTGAACGGGGCGCGCGGATCCCTGAATATTTCAATTCCGCCCCCAAAGCAGGGGGTTTTTGCCCCAAATACCCCGGTTTTGCCTCAAAATTCGGCGTTTGGGCATGAGAAGGGGGCGCGGGCGCCTCCGCCCGCCTTGCGCCCGTACCCGTGACGGGGGTTTGGGCGCCTGGCAGGTCCGCAGCGGCGGCGGCGGACGGCCGTGAGGGCGAAGGCACACGGCGGCGGCATCATCCCCATGCGGACGCGGGGGCGTTTCGGGCCGGGGGCTGTTGTTTGGACGGTACGCGATGCACGCAAAAGCATAGGCTGAATGACCCAGCCTGCCTGCATGGAAAAAGAAAAACCGGGGACCTGCCCCTCCGCGGAAACCCCGGTTAAACCGCATCCGGGTAAACCTAAACTTCGGTTAAACCTAAACTTCGATTAACCCCCGATTAACCCGCGGGTAAAATTCATTCGATTAAACCGGGATACCGGATTTCGATTAACCCCCGGTTAAACCGCGATGCTGATTTTCGATTAAGCAGCGATGCTGATTTTCGATTAAGCAGCGATGCTGATTTTCGATTAAACCGCGATGCTGATTTTTGATTAAGCAGCGATGCTGATTTTCGATTAAACCGCGATGCTGATTTTCGATTAAACCGCGATGCTGATTTTCAAAGGGAGGAAGGGCTGCTCCGCCATCGTCAGCATGAACGTGAAAAGATCCCCGCAAATAAAATCCCCCGTTAATTTGTTTGTATAGAAACCCAAATTAACGGATAACTGCCCGTTCAATGGCATTAACCTAAGGAACTGTACAGAAATAACATAACTGTTTGGCCATGTTCGTTCTGTACAGTTCCTAACCTGCCGCGGGGAATATAATTACCGTGAATATAATTGCCGGCAGCTTTTTTGCCCTCATGCTTTATTTTTCTGCCGCCTGTACCGCGTACCGCTGCCGGTTCGTGGCTGCGCGGCGGCCCGTGTATCCCGGCGCAGGGGTAACCCTTGCCAGGAGGGGGCTTCCCTGGTATACTCACTCCCGGATTCTTTTGAAGTCCTGCTTTGCGAGAGTCCTTCGGGGAGTAGGTTCCCGGAATCCTAAGGAAAACGGACAAGAAAAATGATCAGGAAAGTTGTCTTTGCCCTATTGATGTCAACGGTTGTGTTATTCGCCTGCAGCGCCGGGGGAAAATCTCAAGGGGGCGAAAAAAAATCCAAAGCCGCGGCCCTTCCGGCGGAAGATCGGGGAACCCAAATTGACGCGGATACCAGTTATTCTTTCGGGCTGGTACTCGCCCTGGAATTCGGCCTTAACCAGGTCAAAATTGATTATGATTACGATGAACTCGTGAAAGGGTTCAAAGATGCGGTTGAGGGCGCTGCCGCCAGATTCTCCGCGGAAGAAGCGTTAGGAAAGATACAAACCGCGTTTACCGCGGCGGTAGAGCGGCTGAAAGAGGAAAACATCCTGAAGGAGGCCGAATACCTCGTCCAAAACGGCGCCCGGAACGGGGTTACCACCACGGCAAGCGGCCTTCAGTACGAAGTAATCGCCGAAGGCACGGGGCCTCATCCGGGTACCGAAGACACGGTGGAAGTTCATTACGAGGGTACGCTTCTTGACGGGACCGTTTTTGACAGTTCCTATGCCCGTGGCGAACCGGTAACGTTTCCGCTGAATGAGGTTATCCGCGGCTGGACCGAGGGAATCCCCCTTATGACTGCCGGCAGTACCTACCGTTTTGTCATCCCGGCGGCTTTGGCCTACGGCGAGCAGGGGAACGGTTCCATCCCTCCCAACTCAACATTAATTTTCAAGGTAGAATTGCTGTCGATTGTGGAATAATACCCCTGCGGGTTCCCCGCGGGGGCCAGCCCGCAGGTTCCCGCCCCCACGGCCCCCCGCGGCTAAAGCTGCGGGAAGGCTCTTCTGATTTCACGCATATCGATGTTCAAGATACGTTCTGATAATAGCTTCCAGTGAATTTTCGTTTATTTTGACGATATTTTTTTCCCGTTCCACGCTTTCACGGGAGTCCGAAGCATGGGCGGTATTTTCCATCACGTTGCTGCCGAATTCCCGGCGTACCGTGCCGCCCGGTGCTTTAAGGGGATCCGTAGGGCCTAACACATCCCGTATTTTATTAATGGCGTTTTCCCCTTCGTAAAACAGTATCAGGCACATAACGGCGCCCGGATCCCCCGCCTGTTCCGGCGGGCATTCTTCGGGACGGGTACCGGACATGTACTTAATAATGCGCCGGAACTGATCCTGGGCGTATTTGGTTCCTATGATTTCTAGCAGGGTCTTCTCGTCCGATTCATCAAGGGATATGTCGAATTCCTTTTCGAGGAGTTCCCGGGCTTTCCCTCCGTAAATAGGCGCCAGCTTTTTCCTGAGCGCCCCTTCTACCGGACCGTAAAACTCCAGAGCCTGCTCCAGGGAAAAGCGGTGTACCTTGAGTCCCACGATGCGCAGCCCGGTACGGGAGAAAATGTCGATAATGGTTCCCGGCTTTGACGAAGGGTGAATCCAGTTATCCGGCTTGATGATCACCAGGGTCTGCTCGATCTTTTCCGGCTCAGGATACTCAATGTTTCTGATGATATTCGGCTGGCCCTTAAGAAATTTAAGGAAGACTTGGAAATCTTCTTCCATGTGCCGCTGGTTCCGGGGGGTTATTACCGCGGGTTCAAAATACGTAACCTTGCCGGGATCATCCGGCGATACGATAAGGTCCGCGTAGGTATCCCGTATCGTTTCCCCACTCATGGTATCCGCGTTAGCGTGCTGTTCCGGGTGTATATGCCCGCAGATTTTTACCAGTTTTCCCCAGGGATCCTCTCCCCTGAACAACAAAAGAAGCGTCCGGTACCGCCTGCCGCCGGAAGGGGCAAGTTCTTTTTCGACATAATCCGCCAAAAGGGTAATGTCTTCGGGATTCTCCTGCCGCCTGAGAATGTCCGCATATTCCGTGGCGAAGGTCTGGTCCGGCAGGATCATCTGGGCCCCTACCAGTTCCAGATCCGTGCGGGAAAGCAGCCGGGAAAGAACCCCGCCGGTTCGGCTCTTGGCGATGGTGTAGGGAGTTACCAATACATACGAAATAGGCATGTTCATAAATACTCCTCCATTTTTATCCATAAATCAATTTAGTCCATGGTAACCCTGTTTCTGGAAATAGTCCAATATTTTTGCCCGCCCTTTTCCGAAACGGAAAACACCGGCAGCATCGTTACGCGGATTTCACGCCGCACACGAGGGAGAATGAAAAAGGCGTTTTATTTCCGTGGAAAAAGAAATCACCGGGTTCCGAAAATTAAAAGCCGGATTCATCTTCCCGTTGGCCTGCAACTCCGGTATGAAACGATTTGGATATACGATAGATTTCAGCTTTAAGGATAAAATCTCTGTTTGGAGAATTAGCGGCTCACCCGTTAAAAAGAACACCCAATAAAAAAGCAGCTAAAAAAAACGTTCATACGGGGTAAAATCGTAGGGATACGCCTCGCCCCCTTCCAGGATGTCGCGGGGTTCCTCAAGGATAATATCATCCGCCTGCCAAGTTTCCTCTTCCCGGCGCAGATAGAGTTCCCCCGCCGCACCCTGTTCCCGGCCTATGAGTCGGAACAGAAAAGAGGTGGAACCATCGTCTTCTTCGCGGCCGCCGCCTATGCGGTATTTTTTCGCGTTTATCGCCTCCAGGGTTTCGGTAATTTCCGTCCGTACCCCAGCGCTCAGGCCGCTCAATACCGTCGAATCGGCGGTCCCCCCCAGCAAGGCCGAAAGCAGTTTCCTGGCAAAGTCATAAGCCGCTTCCGATGCTTGGCCCCGGCCCAATTCCCCGATAACCGCGTCCCGGGGATACCGGGGGTCTTCGCCTTTGGAAGGCCGGCGTATCTGATCAGGAAAGACCGTTCCCGCGTTGACCGTTTCAAGCGGGCCGATACGTTCCCCGGGAACTTCCCCCGGCTCAGCGTCCTGGGGGAATACCGAAATGGCAGGCCGGACAAAGGCCAGCGCTCCCATTACTATGCATATAAGGATATAACGGTACAAACGCCTGCCTATTAATTGCTTTTCCACAATTCCACATACCCCTGTTAGAATATCAGCGCATCATGCTACGACAAAACAGAGAGAACGTATAGAAGGCAGGATAAACGCACAGGATCTTTTTATCTCGTTACCGGACAAGTCCGGTATTTTATCTGATACCGATTAAGCGGCCAAACTGAGAATTGCCGGGAAAATAAAAATTCCTCTTGACAATCATACCTTTGATGTATATGGTTGAATATATATTCAACTGTTTTGTCAATGGAGGAAATTATGGCCGGACCAGGCTTTGAAATCGACAATGTGGCCGCCTGCGACTGCAACGTTATCCACGAGGACGTGATTGCCAGGGTACGGCAGCTCATGCCCGAAGACGAAGTCCTCCTTAACCTGGCGGATATGTTCAAAGTGTTCAGCGATTCCACCAGGGTACGGATACTTTGTGCCTTACAGCATTCCGAGATGTGTGTTTGCGACATCGCAGCCCTATTGGGCATGACCAAGTCAGCCATTTCCCACCAACTGCGGACCCTCAGGCAGACCAGGCTGGTCAAGTACCGCAAGGACGGCAAGGTTGTCTACTATTCCCTGGACGATGAGCATGTAGGCGGCATTTTTGCCCAGGGCCTGCTCCATGTCAATGAAAGGTAACTCATTGGTGCCTGTTCCAAAACTAATTGACGGTGCGCTAAACGCGCACGGTGCAAACCTCCGGTTTGATGGAACAGCCTCATTTAAAAAGGAATTGGGAGGGGATGGTTTTTTTTGGAATGTTGGTTGAACGGCTTATCAATCGTTCAATTTAATTCGTTTAGCTTCATTAAATAGGGAGTTTGATATGGAAGCGATCATCAGAAAGGAATTTACCCTGGACGGTCTTTGCTGCCCGGTATGCGCCGGCAGGATCGAAAAAAAGGTACGCTCCCTTGAAGGCGTACTTGGGGCAAGCGTAGATTTTACGAACCGGCTTTTGACCATGGAGATTGAAAAGCGCGTGAAGGCCGAGGTTGTTGTAATCGAAGCCGGAGCCATAATCCGGCGTATTGAGCCGGATATCGTGATAAACGAAAGAAAAAACAAGGCGGGGAAACAGGCGGAGGTCCGGCGGGACTTGCAGCCCTGGACGCGCCGCGTTTTGCTGGGCGCGGGAGCCCTGCTTTTCGCTGCGGGCATGATACTTCCCTTCTCCCGGTACATAGAACTTACCGTGTTCCTGGCGAGCTACCTTCTTATCGGGGGCGGCGTGGTTTGGCGGGCCCTGAAAAACATCGCCCGGGGGCAGGTGTTCGACGAAAACTTCCTTATGAGCCTGGCCACGGTAGGGGCCTTCGCCATAGGGGAATATCCCGAAGCGGCGGCGGTGATGCTCTTTTACCAGGTGGGCGAGGCTTTCCAAAACTACGCCGTCGGCCGTTCCCGCAAGTCCATTGCCGCCCTCATGGACATACGTCCGGATTTCGCCAACCTGAAAACCACAGCCGGCCTGAGCCGGGTCTCCCCGGAAGCGGTGAAGGCTGGAGACCTCATCGTGGTAAAGCCCGGTGAAAAAATACCCCTGGACGGCACGGTTATTGAGGGCCGTTCCGCACTGGACACCTCGGCCCTGACCGGGGAACCCCTGCCCAGGGACGTCGAAGCCGGGAGCGAGGTTCTGTCAGGTTTTGTCAATAAGAACGGCCTCCTGACCATTGAGGTATCCGCGGAATTTGGGGAGACTACGGTTTCCAAGATATTACGGTTGGTTCAGAACGCCGGGAGCCGGAAGGCTAAAATGGAGAACTTTATCACGAAGTTCGCCCGGTACTACACCCCGGCGGTGGTTTTCGCCGCCCTGATCCTGGCGGTCTTCCCTCCCCTCCTCCTGCCGGAAGCCCGTTTTGCCGACTGGCTCCGCCGGGCCCTGGTATTCCTGGTTGTTTCCTGTCCCTGCGCCCTGGTCATCTCCATCCCCCTCAGCTTCTTCGGCGGCATAGGCGGCGCTTCCCGCCGGGGCATCCTGGTCAAAGGCGGCAACTACCTGGAAGCCTTAAACAGGGTAGATACCGTGGTGTTCGATAAAACCGGTACCCTAACCCGGGGCATCTTCAGCGTTACCGGCATAGTCCCCCAGGGCCGCCTTACACGGGAGGAATTGCTCTATTTCGCCGCCCACGCCGAAAGCCATTCGAGCCATCCCATAGCCCGGTCTATCCTCATGGCCTATGGCAGGGAGGTTTCCACCGGGAACATAACCGGCTATGAGGAAATAGCCGGCCAGGGGGTGCGGGTCCTGGTAGACGGCAAAACCGTACTGGCCGGGAACGGCAGACTCCTGGAAGAAGCGGGTATTCCCCGCGCCAAAACGGAGGTCCCCGGTACGGTGGTCTACCTTGCCATAGACGGCGCCTTTGCCGGGTATATCGTCATCGCCGATGAATTGAAAGAGGACAGCAAACAGGCAATCGCGGACCTTAAAGCCCTGGGGATCAAAACCATCGCCCTGTTTACCGGCGACTCCCAACGGGCGGCGGGAAAAATAGGGGAAGAACTTGGCATAGACAGGGTCTACGCCGGGCTATTGCCCCACCAAAAGGTAGAAAAGCTTGAGGAACTGGAAAAGGGGCGAGCCGGGCCGGGCAAACTGGTATTCGTAGGAGACGGCATCAACGACGCGCCGGTTCTGGCCCGCGCCGATGTGGGCATAGCCATGGGCGGGCTTGGCTCCGACGCGGCGATAGAAGCCGCCGACGTGGTGCTCATGACCGACGAGCCTTCCAAGATCGCCGAAGCCATAGGCATAGCGAAACGGACCCGGACCATAATCTGGCAGAACATCGTCTTTGCCCTGGGGGTCAAGCTGGTTATTCTGGCCTTGGGCGCCCTGGGGATAGCTACCATGTGGGAAGCCGTGTTCAGCGACGCAGGCGTCACGGTTATCGCCACACTTAACGCCATGGGCTCCTTAAAGAAATGAGCCGAAGGAACCCGTCCAAAATTTCGGAGGGTCCGGGGGCGTTGCGGATACAGGAACCGGACCCGCGGGGCAAACCTGCGGCTTCCCCCTCCTTATAAAAACGCTGGTCAAACCCGGCGCATCGTAGTATCATGCCACACAAAAAGCAAACGGGGTTAATCGTGCTCGAAGAATTTGTCATAACCGCTACCCGGTCCATGCGAACCTATGCCGCCCGTGTGGTGGAATATCTAACCAGGTTTCCCAGTTTTTTTTCCCTTGCGGACAGTCTTAACGGGATAGATTTATTGCAGGTGGATCGTTTTGCCGATGGGGAGATTGAGGCGGTGGTGAATACCTCAATCCGGGGCAAAGGCGTGGTACTTTTCGCAAGCTGCGCCCGGAACGAGGCCGGAACCGGCGTAGCGGACGCGAAGATTGAGTTGTACCATACTATTGATGCCCTGAAACGGGCCCAGGCGCTACGGATTCTGGTCTTTGAACCCTTTGTTTCCTGCTCCCGGTCAGACCGTACCGCCCGGCGCAGTTCCGTGGGCCTTTGGGTACACCTTAAAACCATGGTAAGTTTGGGGGCCACTCACATAGCCACCTACCAGCTCCATTCGGACAAATCCAAGTCCATGCTGGACCCCGCCCTTTGCGCCATTGACGACATTCCCGCCCTTACTTTAATCAAGCGCTACCTCTGCGACGTTTACATCCGGAACATGGACACCCTGGAAAAAGTGGTCCGCCCCCGTTGGGCTTTCTGCTCCGTTGATGCCGGGGGGGAAAAGCTGGCCCGGGGCTTTGCCAACGCCTTCGGCGCTCCCCTGGTGGTGGCCCACAAGCAGCGGGACTATTCACGGGTCAATACCATTAAATCCATCAATATTTTGTCCCACGAGCCGGTAGAGGGCAAAGTCCTCTGGATAGTGGACGACATGGTGGACACCGCCGGTTCTGTTGAAAGCCTGGTTCACGCCCTGGCATCCTTAAAACCCGCGGAAATCAACATCATCGCGGTCCACGCCCTCTTCTCCCCTCCCGCCGCGGAAAAACTCACCGCCCTGGTTCAGGACAAGCTCCTCAACAGGATTATCGTTACCGATACGATCTACTGCCCCCGCAGCGCGGCCTCCGGAGGAATCCCTAACCTGGAAGTGGTCCCCTCGGCGGAGCTTTCCGCTAAAGTCGTCCGCACCATCATGACCAACAGATCAATGAGCAAACTCCTCAGATCCTTTAACGCGGAGATTTACCTCAAGTCGCCTAAGCTGTTTACCCAGTGAGGAACGTTTGCGGTACTTTTTGCCGCAAAAAACCAAAAAGGATGGACGGAACGCATTGAGCCGCCGGTTACCAGCATAGGGGGAAGGTTCCACAGCCGGCTGGAAAAGTCTTATAACCGGTTAAAAAAGTTTTATAACCGGCTGTAAAAGTTTTACCGCCCCCTGTAAAAGTTTTCCAACCGGTTAAAAAAGTTTTATAACCGGTTATATAAGGTTTACCGCCCTCTGTAAGGCCCCGCAGCCGGTTGGAAAACCGTTATAACCGGTTAAAAAAGTTTTATAACCGGTTG
>JAITLF010000048.1 GCA_031278025.1 Treponema sp. | reverse complement strand
AAATTTCACCCTAAACCTGTAGAAACCTTCCCGGAGTTGGTATGCTGACATTTACCGGCGTGGGGCTTGGTTCGGGCAGACGGTTTCTTTGGATACGGCCATTACCGGGGCATTGGGGGGAGATCCGGCAGAAGACCCCTCCTGGGGCAGTGCTGGCAGTGGCCAAGTTCCAAGCCACGTTGCCGAAACTCTCGGACTATGTGCTGGGGAACTGGCCAATGGTGAACGACGAGTCCGCCTAGTTCATCGGCCACTTTCTGGGGCCCAATACGGAGGACTTCTTGGACAACGGGTCAACGAACCTGATGCTGGCCCCCTTGGAAGGGCAGGACTTTGCCGGAGGGGATGCGGAGGCGTACCAGGGGTACCTGACGGTGCAGATCAAGAACCGGCCGGTGCGGGGGAGCGATGTGAAAGACGGGAAGAAGTTTACCGGGGCCTTGCAAAGCCTGGCCTCGAGCCCTGAGCATTTCTATGAGCTGGCGAACTTCTCCCAGTTGAACGAGCGGTTTGGGAAGATAGCGGATGAGCTGACGATAACGAAGATGAACGCCACCTTCCGCTTTGGTAACCCCGAGGTATGGGCTAAACTTGACCCACAAAAATGGTAACCCGTAAACCGCCTCAGCCTCGGCGACAATCTGGAAATCCTCAAAGAGCTGGAAGCGCGGGGAGCGCCAATCGTTCTATTCCGGTTGAACTCTAATCGGCCCACGGCTAAGTCCAACTCTGCTTACCATAAGATCGGTTTTTCCAAAACGCACTTTTTCTATAGGTATTTGTTCCTCTTCGTATTGCCGGCTTCCAAGGCCGAGGACTTCCGCATAATCAAGGATATGCGTACCGTTTAATGACTCAATACGCTGCCGCAGGGAAGCGCTTCGTTGAGTATCCGCGGCGTATATTAAGTCTACACAAGCCTTATCCAGCGCAACCGGATATAAGGGAGGAAAGAATACCGAAGTCGTCTAATTCTGGTGTCGCGGGGTTGCTTACACAATCGCAGTCCATAGATAGATGGTTCATCACATTGATATATACGATGTTTTCTCCCAGTGAATTCATAACCGCTCCCGATGCTTCCGCCATAGCCTCAAGAAGAGCATCCTGATCCCTTGTGGGCCAGGGAGGATCAGTCATGCGCTCTCCTCCGCTATGTATCCAACGTTTTCCTTCGGAAGAAGCGATATCTATTGAGATGTTTTTCAATGCACCGCCGAATCCGCCCATACCGTGGCCCTTAAAATGGGAAAGCACCAGGTAAGAGTCATAATTGGCAAAATGGGAACCCACATAATCTTCGGTGATATTCTTCCCGTTGGCAAAGGGCAAGCTCATACTTCCTTCCTCGTCGAGAATATCCGCCGGCGCTATTGCGGCAAAACCGTGATCTATGGCGACCTGCTTGTGCATAGCGGTACTGATGCGGCGTCCCCCATAGTCGGTATTGCTTTCAACAATAGTCCCGTTCACCGATTGCACCCGATCTTTTATCAGATTCGGGTCCAGAAAATGATGGTCCCCGGGATCGCCGGTACTGATTTTTACCGCCACCTTCCCGCTTGCTTTACACCCCAGGTTTCATACATTGCCATTAAACCTGCGGGGCTTATATCCGTGGTAAAGTATATTTTTGCGGAGTTCCCTATTTGAGGCACCGGTATCTGTGCAAGGGACGGTTCCCCTCCGTTTTCCTGCGCTTCTGTTTGCACACGGGCTTTCTGATTCACACAGCCCGAAAACGCGCCTGTCGCGGCGTACACAAAGATAATGCTAAAAATGCAAATCATTCTTTTTGTTTTGCGTTTCATTATTTTCTCCTTTAGAATTGAAACGTTATTTGCGTGGTGGTATACACATAAACCGTTGCCGTCGCGTCTTTGAGATACAACACTTGCGTGTTTTTCGCCATCAGGCGGACATACGGCTTCAAAACCGAGGTGATCCGCCAGCACAGCCTGTTTCGCCTCAAGCCGGTCGTCATTTACCACGGTCGCCTAATACGCATCTAGTTTACACTGTTGGGGATTCCTAGGCGACAATGGCGACACGGGGATTTGCCGCTATTTGCTTTGAGACGTTTTTTGTTTTGCTTGTTATGATGTAGCGCTTCTCCTCAAAAATCGCTGCGGTTCAAAAGGGGCGTACCTGCAACTGATCGCCGTCAACCGTAGATCGATATAATAACCGTGTAATCTCAAGAAATCACGCGCTTCCTGCACCACCACTGTTCCGGATCGGAGGCGCATGACGCCAAAGCCATTGATACGGCGCTCCCCAATAACAGAAAAACCAGTTTCCCCATATTACTTTCTTGTGTTTAAAGTCCATACGATTATTATATATGTTCAGCCATTGGCAATGGCATAGAACGCTATACTGGTTATACTTTATTGCGCGTCAATACTTTTTCTATTTTTCCTATAAAAATCCTGTAGTACGAAGCGGATCCTTTGTAATACTCTTGTAACAAGCCCTGAGAATCAAAATTATTTTTTCAACATCAGTATGATACGCCTTCTTGCACACAAAATGGTTTTCGCCTCTTCAAAAAGAAGGGTATGTTTAAAGGGAACAGGATGCAGTCCCGCCACAGCCGCCTTGTTACACTCATTGCCGTGCCTGCTGCCACAAACCCGCAGTGCCGGATGCTGGGGAACATCAAAAAATGACACCGTAAAATAATCGTTGACCGCTAAAAACTGATAGATATACCTTTCAGGATGAACCTATATCTGCATCATGGGCTTGAGAAAAAACTTTCCGCACATCACGCCGGTAATCGTCATCATGTTAAAACGTTTCTCTGTTCCAACGGTCAGAAGCGCCCACTCGTCCACTTTTGTAAAAGAGTTAAAATCAAGCTGACTAAACGCTATTTTTTCAAAATTTACAAAAATCACTCCGTCAATGAAATATGCCGTGTTTCACGGGGCCTCACTCAAAAGCTGCCGCCGTGCGTTGTAATTCCTGCATGATACCGATATGTTGGGGACAGACCGATTCGCACTGGCCGCATTCGGCGCACGATCCGGCAGCGCTGCCCTGCTGTGTCACAAAACCGTAAAAACGTTTCGCGATTTCAAGGCTCCCAAACACGAGATACTGATTCATCCGACAAGGCCGCATACCCCGATGCAGAAAAGTCCCAGGGTGTTGTTCTCTTGGGTTACGCCTTTTTTAAACTTCATATCCATCCTGACAACTTTTTATATTGACAACTCTCCAAAGTCTGGACGCCCCCTGTTCAGCGGGTGGTTTTGTTAGAATCTCCTGCCCTTTAACCTACCTTTGCCGCTCATTCTACCTTGAAGCGGGCCACTTCATTCAT
>JAITLF010000038.1 GCA_031278025.1 Treponema sp. | reverse complement strand
GGTCGAATCGAATATCCCGCTGAACTCTTCAGGCGCTATCTTGTCCATCTGCGCCCGTATCCAGGTGTCCGACGGCAGCTCCGTCACCCCAAACACCGTCTCCAGATTGTTCCGCCCCCGTTCCTCCTTCATCTTCCGCTGGTAATCCAACAGTGACCGGTGTTGAAAGAAAAACACCCGAAGGCGCTTTTCACAATGTCGGCTATCCGGCAGCGCTCATTGTGCCCGGGCCGCCTGTTGTCCGGTATCTGTCCGCTCATCCGTCCAAAATTTTTTATCAATTGTTTAAAGAGTTCCCTGCTCATACTCCATGTTGGCATGTGTTTTTGATACGTTGAATTCCTGTGTTTAATGCGCCCGGCCTGGGGATTTCCCTGGCCGTGAGCGGGGGACTGGTTCATCCCATGACCACCTGCACCTGGTTCACGGTTCCCGGCGGCTGGACCGGAATGCCCCCAGAAACCGGCAGGGCCGGCCCGTTCAAGCGGCATTCCCGGACTCCTTTGGTTACCCCCGCGGAATTATCCACCTGTATTTCGTAGACCCCGCCGCGCCACACCCGGCGGGCGGTAAAGCCCTTCCATGACCGGGGAATACACGGATCGATGAACAAGGCGTCATAACCGGGGCGTATGCCCAGCATATACCGGGTGGCGGCAAAGTAGCTCCAGCCCGCCGAACCGGTCATAAATGGATGCCGGGCCCGGCCAAAGGCGCTGTGATCCGGCCCCATGATAAACTGGCAGTAGGAATAGGGTTCAGCCTGGCGAATTTCGATGAGGTCGTTCTGATAAAAGGGACACAGGGCATCGTAGAACTTCATGGCCCGGTCTCCCCTGCCCAGGATGGCTTCGGCGCACCAGGCCCAGGGATTGGGATGGCTGAAAATAGCGGCGTTCTCTTTGACCCCCGGATATACCCGCGTAACAAAGCCGATTTCATCATCCGCGCGGGTATACGCCGGGGCGCAGAGCTTAAGGCCGTAGGGCGTGTAGAGGTAGGCGTCTACCGCGTCCATGGCCGCGGCTCCCCGCTCCGGGGAAGCTGCGCCGGACACTACCGCCCAGGTATTGGATTCCATGAAGACCTTGCCCTCGGCGTTTTCCGGGGCGCCAATGGCCCGTCCTGATTGGGTAAATCCACGGGTATACCAGGAACCGTTCCAGAGCGCCGCTTCGCAGACCCGCCGCACCTGCTCCGCCAGGGCAGCGTAGTGGTCCCCGTCGGCGCGGCGGCCCAGTTTTCGGGCAAGGCCGGCAAAATGGCCCAGGGCCCAATGGTGGAGGAAAGAGACCAGGGCGCTTTCTCCGCCGCCCAGGTTAAGGCAGTCGTTCCAGTCCGCCCGCAGGCCCTTGCAGACCCCATGCGGCCCCACCTGTTCCGCGGAAAAGTCGAGGATCTTAACGATATGCTCGTACACCGTCCCCTGTCCCCCGTCCGCGTAGGAGTACACCTCGTGAACAAAGTCCAGGTCCCCGGTTTCTTTGATGTATTCGGTGATGGCGGGAACCAGCCAGAGGGCGTCGTCGGCGCATACGTCTTTAAGGCCGTGGACGATCTGATCGGTGTCCGGGGTCGGGACTACCGTTGGGGAAATGAAGGCCGGCTTCTTTTGGCCTTCAAACCACTCAGGCTGAAACAGATGCAGCCCATACCCCGTGCTGGTTAAGCCCCGCAGCAGTTCGATGATGCGGCTCCGGCATTTTTCCGGATTGGAATGGGGGATACACATGGCATCCTGAGCCGTGTCCCGGTAGCCCAGCCCCGTACGGCCCCCCACTTCGATGAACGAAGCGAACCGGGAGAACATGACGTTGATCTCCGCCTGGTACAGGTTCCAGGTATTGAGCAGGGTATTCATCCCTTCATTCGGGGTGGAAACCTGGAGTTTAGCGAGTTTCCCGGACCAGAAGTCCCGCAGCGCCGAAAAAGCCCGGTCTACCGCGCCGGCGGACCGGTATTTTTCCCGCATCGCCGCGCCCTGGCGTCTATCCCCTTCGCCCAGCATGAATATCAGCCGGCAGGTTTCCCCAGCTTCCACCGTGATCTTCCGGTGCAGGCCCCCGCAGTGGTTGCCGCCCAACTCGCGGGAACCGGAACAGCGGCCCTGCTCCACGGCCAGGGGGTTGGTCTCGCTCCGGTAAGGACCGATGAAGGTATCCCGCAGGCAGTCGTAGGAGTCGGGCATCTCGCTTGCGGTAAAGAACTGGAAGCCGCCGTCCTCATAAAAGGGGTCCATCTCTATGATGCCGTCGGCATAGGAAGACCCGGCGGAATAGAGGCTCATCTGAAAATTCCGGTTGTCCATATCGATATGGTGAAAGGAGAATTCCATATACCCAAACAGGCTAAGGCGCCGCGTTCTGCCCGAATCGTTTGAGAGCCGTATGTCCCACAGTTCCACCGGATCTTCAGGGGGGATAAACAGGATCTGTTCCCCGGAAATCCCCTGGTAGGCGCATTGATACGTACAGTAGGAAAGTCCGTGGCGGCAGGCGTACGCAGCCGCAGCAAGGGGCTTACCCACCGGCTGCCAGGACAGGCTCCAGTATTCCCCCGTGTCATCATCCCGGACATACACGTAATGTCCTGGCCGGTCCAGAGGCGTCCCGTTGGGCCTGAACCGGGAAATCCGGTGATATTCCGGGGATTTATAAAAAAGATAGCCCCCGGCGGTATGGTTAAACACCCCGCAGAGGTCCCCGACCCCAATATAGTTTGTCCAGGACACGGGTACATCAACCCGATCTATCACATACTCCCGGCGTTCAGTATCAAAATAGCCATATTGCATAGATTATTCCTCCTCCTTGAGGATTTCTCGATAATACCGAAAAACCGGCGGTTCTAAAACCGGCTAAAATCCAGGAACTCCCTGGGTATAAAAAATTGAGGGAACCGGTCCCCGTCTCAATCAGGTGAGGGAAACCGCTGCCCGATAATCGCTTCTTCAATTCCGGTATACGAATTGCGCGAATGCCGGCGCCCCTGTTGCTACGATTGATGGGTAAAAGTTGTCTCAAACATTTGTTTCAGCTCATCCATAGACTCGGCCTAGCTCATGATACTGGAAAACAATTCGCGTTCTTTTTCCCGGCCTTTTTCGACGCCTTGTTCCCAGCCGCTTTCCCAACTTTCTTCACGGGCTACCTTTATGGCATCCTCTAAATTCCATTCTGCCGCCAGCATGTTTACCTCCTCTGGTAATAGACTTTCAAAAAAATCCTTCAAGATGTTGTGCCGCTTGCAATAGGTAATCGAATCCGCTATCGCTTTCTCCCGGCACTGTACCCG